>CAKMNE010000006.1 GCA_927798505.1 uncultured Bacteroidales bacterium | reverse complement strand
TTGAAATCGTTATATTTGCGGTTCAAAAATAGTGAAAAATAATGACTTTTAAAGAATATAAGGGACTGGACCTTGTAAGTGTCGGAAACGAAGTCCTGCAGAAGTGGAAGGACAATCATGCTTTTGAAAAATCTCTGGAGCTGCGTGAAGGCGCTCCGGAATTCATATTTTTTGAAGGACCTCCAAGCGCAAACGGCATGCCGGGTATACACCACGTTATGGCCCGTTCCATCAAGGATGCAATCTGCCGCTACAAGACCCAGAGCGGTTACAAGGTCCGCCGCCGTGCAGGCTGGGACACCCACGGACTGCCTGTGGAGCTCGGAGTGGAGAAGAAGCTGGGCATCACCAAGGAGGACATAGGAAGCAAGATTTCAGTCGAAGAGTACAACGCCACCTGCCGCAGCGAGGTGATGAAGTACACCGCCGAGTGGCGCAACCTCACCGAGAGGATAGGCTATTGGGTGGATATGGACGACCCTTACATCACCTACGACAACCGCTACATCGAGACCCTCTGGTACCTTCTCAAGGACATATACGGCAAGGGCTACCTCTACAAGGGCAAGTCCATACAGCCCTACAGTCCTGCCGCCGGGACAGGTCTGAGTTCGCACGAGCTCAACCAGCCGGGCTGCTACCGCGACGTGAAGGACACCACCTGCTGCGCGCAGTTCAAGGTGGTGGGCGAAGAGGACCTGTACTTCCTCGCATGGACCACAACCCCATGGACACTTCCGAGCAACACCGCTCTCTGCGTAGGCCCTAACATAGATTACGTAAAGGTCAGGAGCACCAATCCATATACCGGAACTCCGGCCACCTACATCCTCGCGCAGGCTCTGGTAGGCGCTTGGTTTGGTGACAAGATTCCTTACGAAGTGCTCCCGGGCAGCTTCAAGGGTACCGAACTGGAGGGCATGCGCTACGAGCAGCTCATCCCTTGGTTCAATCCGGGCGAAGGCGCATTCCGCGTGATTCTGGGAGACTATGTTACTACGGAAGACGGTACCGGCATAGTGCATATCGCTCCTACCTTCGGTGCAGATGACGCCAAGGTGGCGAAGGCCGCAGGCGTGCCGGGGCTGTTCGTTACCGATGCGGACGGCGACCCTCAGGCCCAGGTTGACCCACAGGGCCGTTTCTACCGCCTGGAAGACCTGGACAAGGACTATGTGCAGGCCAATGTCAACACCGAGCTTTACGCCGAGTGGGCCGGACGCTATGTCAAGAATGCCTACGATGCCAGCCTCGCCCCTGACGCCCCTACCCTCGACGTGGACATATGCGTAATGCTCAAGGGCCAGAACAAGGCCTTCAGGATTGAGAAGCACGTGCACACCTATCCTCACTGCTGGCGCACGGACAAACCTGTGCTCTACTACCCTCTCAACAGCTGGTTCATCAAAGCCTCAGCCGTAAGGGAGCAGATGATGGAGCTCAACGAACAGATTACCTGGAAACCGGAGGCAACCGGCACCGGTCGTTTCGGCAAATGGCTCGAGAACATCCAGGACTGGAACCTCAGCCGCAGCCGCTATTGGGGCACACCGCTCCCTATCTGGCGCACCGAGGACGGCAAGGAAGAAATATGCATAGGCTCCGTAAAGGAACTGTACAACGAAATAGAAAAGGCTGTCAAGGCCGGCTTCATGGAGAGCAATCCTCTGAAGGCCAAGGGCTTTGACCCTGAAGATATGTCCAAGGAGAACTACGACCGCATAGACCTCCACCGTCCTTACGTGGACAGGATTTTCCTCGTCAGCCCGAGCGGCAGGAAGATGACAAGGGAGAGCGATCTGATCGATGTGTGGTTCGACTCCGGCGCCATGCCTTACGCTCAGACAGGTCTGCGCGGCCTGGGCACTGCCGATTTCGGCAACACCGCCGATTTCATAGCCGAAGGCGTGGACCAGACCCGCGGATGGTTCTACACCCTGCACGCAATCCATACCATGGTAAGCGGCACCCCGGCATTCAGGCGCGTGATTTCCAACGGCCTTGTGCTCGACAAGAAGGGCGAAAAGATGTCCAAGCGCCTGGGCAATGCGGTGGATCCGTTCAAGGCCCTGGATACCTATGGAGCCGACGCCCTGCGCTGGTATATGCTCACCAACGCCCAGCCTTGGGACAATCTCAAGTTCGACGAAGCGGGCGTGGACGAGGTGCGCCGCAAGTTCTTCGGCACCCTGTACAACTGCTACTCAGTGTTCGCGCTCTACGCCAACATAGACAAATTCGACCCGTCCTCCCCGAGCGTGCCTTACTCTCAGCGTCCTATGTTTGACCGCTGGATCATAAGCCGCCTCAACACCCTTGCAAAGAATGTGAAGGCAGCCTATGAGGACTACGACATCACCCTCGCGGGACGACTGATTCAGGACTTCGTCTGCGACGACCTGAGCAACTGGTACATACGCCTCAACAAAAAGCGCCTCTGGGGTTCCGGCATGAGCGAAGACAAGCTCTCCGCATACCAGACCTTCCACGAAGCGCTCAAGGATATTGCCCTGATGGCGGCTCCGATAGCCCCATTCTTTATGGACAGGCTTTGGAGCGACCTCGTAGAGGATGCGGACTCCGTGCACTACGAGAGGATGCCGCAGGCCGACGAGAGCCTCATCGACAGTGCTCTTGAAGAGAGTATGGCATTTGCCCAGAAGGCTTCGTCAATGGTTCTGGCACTGCGCAAGAAAGTCGGCATCAATGTCCGCAAGCCTCTTGCAAAAGTGCTTGTGCCTGTGCTCGACGACGAGGTGAAGGCCCATGTGGAGAAGATCAAGGACATCTTCCTTGCCGAAGTCAATGTCAAGGAGCTGGAGTTCCTGCACGACACCACCGGCATCATCACCAAGAAGATCAAGCCGAATTTCAAGACCCTCGGCAAGATTTACGGCAAGCAGATGAAAGAGATTGCGGCCGCCTTCAGCACTCTCTCACAGGAGCAGATCGCAGGAATCGAAGCCGCTGCGGACACTTATACCCTCAGTCTGCCTTCAGGAGACGTGATCCTTTCCAAGGGCGACTACGAAATCAGTTCCGAGGATATGCCGGGCTGGCTCGTGGCAACCGAAGGACAGCTCACCGTTGCCCTGGACATAGTCCAGACTCCGGAACTCATACGGGAAGGCAATGCGCGCGAGCTGATACATCCTATCCAGAACCTGCGCAAGGAGAGCGGATTCGATGTCACTGACAGAATCGAGACCGTCATCTATGCTGACGGAGAAATCTATAACACTATCAGGGATGCTCTTTCCCAGTACGGGGACTATGTTGCAGCCCAGACCCTGTCTCTCAGCCTCAGGCTCGAGGACAAGTCACTAGCCCCTGAGCAGGCAAGCGAAATCGAATGGGAGAAGGGAAGCATATTAATCAATTTGAAAAGAAAGTAATTATGGCAGAGGAAAAGACACGTTACAGCGATGAGGAACTCCTTGAATTCAAGGCCATCATCGAGGATATGCTCGCTAAGGCGAAAGAGGAATACAACACCCTCCGCGAAGTAGCAAGAAGTGGCGGCGCCAACGATATTGACGACACCTCCCCATCTTTCAAAACCGTTGAGGATGACGGAATGACCATGCGCTCCAAAGAGGAGGCCAGCCAGCTTGCACAGCGCCAGTACAAGTTCATCAAGAACCTGGAGGCGGCTCTTGTCCGTATTGAGAACAAGACCTACGGCATATGCCGCGTGACCGGCAAGCTCATCCCTAAGGAAAGACTTCGCCTCGTGCCGCACGCAACCCTTACCGTAGAGGCTAAGGAAATGCTGGCAAAACAGGGAAAGAACTAGCCATATGAAAGTTTCAAAGGGCACCCAACTTATTATTCTCGGAGTCCTTCTTGTTGTCATTGACCAGGTTATCAAAGTCCTGGTCAAGACAAATATGTCTCTGGGAGAAACGATTCCGGTATTCGGAAACTGGTTCCGTCTCTGCTTCGTCGAAAACGAAGGCATGGCTTTCGGGATGAAATTCGGAGGCGCAGTCGGCAAATACATTCTGACCACCTTCCGCATAGTCCTGTCCGGGGCCATCATTTGGTGGATAAGCTCTCTGGTCAAGAAGCAGGGCACTCCGACAGGTGTGCTCATAGGGCTTACCGCCATCGCGGCGGGTGCGCTGGGCAACCTTGTGGACTGCCTCTTCTATGGTTTGATCTGGGACTACGCCCCGTTTATGCTGGGCCGCGTGGTGGATATGTTCTCCGCGACCTTCTTCCCTCCTGTATTCAACTTTGCTGACAGTTGTGTCACGGTTGGAGCCTTTTACCTGATCATCTTCCATTGGAAGTACTTCTCCGCAGAGGAAAAGAAGGATGCGGAGACCAAATAACAGGAAATGAAGAATCTTTACGTGTACTAAAATCTGAAAAAGGCTTCGAACCAGAGCTCGTTGTAGTACGGGTCCGCCAGAAGTCTGTTCTCGTGGTAGCGGTAGCTGAACTGCAGGAGCAGGTTCTTGTGCAGACGGAAGTTGGCGGCAATGGAGTAGAGACTGTGACGCGTCTGCTCATTGCCCTGATCCCTGTACTGGTCATAGGCAACGAAAATCTTCAGAAAAGAGTTCACAGGCACCCCGCAGTTGACATAGAAGGCATCAGCAACTCCGGTGCCGGACCAGGTGTCGGTCTGTGCATCGTACTCGCTGACCTTGTGTCCGTAGGCCTTGATGAACTCGGCACGGGCGGTCCAGTTGTCCTTGTCATACTTTGCACCCACCGACCAGCGGTTGCGCTCCACTGTGACATCTCCGCTCTTCCAGTTGCCGAGCCATCCGAAGGCCCCGACAGACAGGCCCTTGAAAGGCTGAAGCTGGAGAGTTCCGATGAGGTCCTTGTCCGCGTTGTTGTCGGCGGCATTGATGCCGTTGCCGTTGAACACGCCTATCTGATAGTGAAGCAGACGATGCCCGTCCTCGCCAAGAGGCAGCAGGTCTCCCTGGATCTGTACGCCCTGGTCGCGGCCGCCTGCGGTTGCAGCCCCGCAACGGTCAGCAGCTATTGCAGCCAGACTGCGCACTCCGAGGGAATAATCTCCGAGGCCAAGATCCAAAGGGTTGTAAGGATTCTCGTAGGTGAAAGGACGTTTGAACTGGCCGACCTTCACCCTGAACTGAGGGTACTTTACCCATTCCAGGTAATAATCCCTCATATGAGGCGTGCCGTTGAGCTGAGCCTGGAACTTGTAATCAAAGTCGGGAGTAATCTTGCCGGTCACATAGAAACGAATAAGACGCACGCTGAAGGCTTCGCCTCCGTTTGCGCCCTCGACATCGCTTGTCTTTAAGGTGGTGATGGCGTAACCCCCTATCTTCGGCGCAGTCTGCGCCCCCGCAAATTGGGAGGCGCAGAGCAGAATTGCCGAAAGCAATATGGAAAGAGTCCTTTTCATCAGAATCCGACTAAGATAAGAACTGCATAGCCGATCACGAGTCCGACCAGACCCATAATCACACCCATCTTGGCCATATCCTTGGTCTCAACCAGACCGGTGGAGGATGCAATGGCATTTGGCGGGGTGGAAATAGGGAGTATCATCGCAACTGAGGTAGATATTGCAAGACCGATGAGCAGGGCGGCTGAGCCTCCGAATGCTCCGAGGTCAACTGCAGTTGCAACAGTAGCGAGGATAGGCAGGAGAAGGTTCGCAGCGGAAGTGTGGGAAAGGAAGTTTGCGATTGCGTATCCCACGATTCCGGAAACGATGATGACCACGAGGGCCGGCATAGTTGCAAACGGAATGGTGTCCACAAGCACCTTTGCAAGACCAGTCTTCATCAGGGCTGTGCCGAGGGCGAGACCTCCGGCCACCATCCAGAGCACGTCCCAGTTGATTTCCTTGAAATCGTTCTTGGAGAACACTCCCGTGGCAACGAAAATTGCGAAAGGAATGAGGGCAACCTCGTTGGAGTTGAGTCCGGTAACCTTTTCAGGGATGAGCCAGAGCACTATGGTAATTACAAAAGTCGCTGCAACCACCCAGAAATGGAAATCCTTCTTGCGGTCAGCGTTGATTTCAAGCTTGATTTCCTTGGCCTTGAAAGGGAAGAAAAGCAGCAGGAAGAACCACGCGATAAGCAGCATCACAATCACGAAAGGCACCATTCTGATACACCAGTCTCCGAATCCGATTTCGATTCCGAGGTTCTCTTTCAGATAACCCAGAGCTATTACATTGGGAGGAGTTCCGATCGGGGTTCCGATACCGCCGATATTCGCGCCGATAGGAATTGCGAGAGCCAGGCCGATGCGTCCCTTGCCGTCAGCAGGCAGGTTCTTGAGAACCGGCGCAAGGAAGGCGAGCATCATGGCGGCAGTGGCAGTGTTGCTCATGAACATGGAGAATACCGCAACTACGAGCAGTATGCCCAGGAGCACAGTCTTTGGATTCTTTCCGAAAGGAGCCAGGAGAACCTTGGCCAGAACCACGTCGAGGCCCACCTTGGTAGCGGCTATTGCAAGCACGAATCCGCCCATGAAGAGCATGATGGTAGGACTTGCGAACTGAGCCATGAAATCCTTGTAGCTTACCAGAGTGCCGAGGTTCTCACCTGAGCGCAGGAAAGCAAACTGGCCGTTGGATACGGTGAAGATGAGGAGCACCATGGTGATGATGGACGTTGCCCATGCCGGCACTACCTCAAGTATCCACATGCACGCTGCAAAAACGAAAAGCGCGATGGTCCTTTGCTGGACAACTGTCAGTTCCTGAATTCCGAACCACTCGGTAGGCATCGCAAAAAGCACGATGGATACCAGCAGCAGTAACGGCAGAATCACGCAGTGTTTCACGCTGAACTTAGAATTTTTCATTATAGGTAAATTAGTATTAAAAATTTGCGTCGCTTTGAGCGGCGCAAATTTACGAATTCTATTGAAGATAAGCAAAGGAATCAGATGATGCCCTGCTCCAGCATGGCGGTTGCCACCTTCATGAAGCCGGCGATATTGGCTCCCTTGACATAGTCAACCTTGCCGTCAGGCTGAGTGCCGTACTTGACGCACTGCTCGTGGATGGACTTCATTATGAAGTGCAGCTTCTGGTCCACTTCTTCCCCGCTCCAGCTGATGTGGGAGGCATTCTGGGTCATCTCCAGGCCTGAGGTAGCCACACCTCCGGCGTTCACCGCCTTGCCCGGCGCGAAGAGTATTCCATTGGACTGGAAGTAGTGGATGGCTCCCGGCTGGCAGCCCATGTTGGACACCTCGCAGCAGCACCAGCATCCGTTTGCGACCAGCTCTTTGGCATCAGCCTCGGAAAGCTCGTTCTGGAATGCGCAAGGAAGCGCGATGTCGCACTTTACGCTCCAGGCCTTCTTGCCTGCGGTAAAACAGGCCTTGTCAGGGAAGCGGGTAGCCATATCCTCAACCTTATCGCGGTTGGATGCGCGCATCACGAGCATATAGTCTATCATCTCCTTTGTGATTCCCTCCGGGATTTCGCAAACCCCGTCAGGGCCTGAGATTGCAACCACCTTTGCACCGAGCTGCGTAGCCTTGATGGCAGCGCCCCAAGCGACATTGCCGAAGCCTGAGAGGGCAACGCGGCAGCCTTCTATGCTCTTGCCTGCGTGATGGAGAAGGTTCTGGGTGAAATACAGCGCTCCGAAACCGGTTGCCTCAGGGCGGAGTATGGATCCTCCCCAGGTCGAACCCTTTCCGGTAAGCACTCCGGTGTTGTACTCGCGGGCGAGCTTCTTGTACATTCCGTACAGATAGCCGATTTCGCGGCCGCCCACTCCCACATCGCCTGCAGGGATGTCCTGGTCAGGGCCAATGCACTGCCAGAGCTCAGTCATAAAGGCCTGGCAGAAGCGCATTATCTCCTCGTCGCTCTTGCCCTTCGGGTCGAAGTCTGAGCCTCCCTTGGCACCGCCCATAGGAAGGGTGGTGAGAGCGTTCTTGAAGGTCTGCTCGAAACCGAGGAACTTCAGCATAGAAGGGGTTACGGCCCTGTGGAAGCGCAGGCCTCCCTTGTACGGACCTATGGCGCTGTTGAACTGGACGCGGTAGCCCGTGTTGGTCTGCACCTGTCCCTCATCGTCCACCCAGGTAACGCGGAAGGTGAAGATGCGGTCCGGCTCCACCATCCTCTCGACGATTTTCGCACGCTCGAACTCAGGATGACGGTTGTAAACTTCCTCAACAGATTCGAGAACCTCCTGTACAGCCTGAAGGTACTCGCTTTCTCCAGGATACTTGGCCTGAAGCTTTGAGATGATTTCTTGTGTTTTCATTTTGGTCAGTCAGTTGTTATGTTATTTTACTTCCCAGGTACTTCCGCTGCGCAGCAGATCGTCCACGCAGTGGATTTTGGATTTGGACATTACATCTTTGATCTGGTCCCTGACGCCGTCGTCGTAGGTAATGTCCTTTACATCGCGGATAACTCCCAGTGCTACAGGGAAATCCGGGCCTTTCATGTCCACCAGGGCCATCTGCAGACCGATGTTGTCGGCGTGGGCGTCGTGGACAAGGATGTCGTCGAGGGTGAAGCCTCCTTCGCCCACATGCACGACGCGAAGCTTGTGCCCGTCGAAGATGAGGCCCTTCTCCTTGTTCTTTCCGAAGAGCATCTTTTCGCCGTGGCGCAGCACTATTGTGGCATCCGCACGCAAGGCAGGGTCGCTCAGCGACTTGTGAGCACCGTCATTGAAGATAACGCAGTTGGTGAGCATCTCCATCACGGAGCATCCGTCGTGGAGTGCCGCAGCCGTCATAATCTCTTCGTTGAGAGCCAGTTCCACATCCAGGCTGCGGGCAAAGAAGGTACCCTTTGCGCCTAGCACGAGCGAGCCCGGATTGAACGGATGTTCCACAGTGCCGTACGGAGAGGTCTTGGTTATGGCTCCGAACTTGGAGGTAGGAGAATACTGCCCCTTGGTGAGGCCGTAGATCTGATTGTTGAAGAGGATGACGTTTATGTCTATGTTGCGGCGTATTGCGTGGATGAAGTGGTTTCCGCCTATGGCGAGCGCATCGCCGTCTCCGCAAGCCTGCCATACGGTGAGGGTAGGGTTGGCTACCTTGATTCCGGTGCTGATTGCCGTTGCCCTTCCGTGAATGCTGTGGAAACCGTAGGTATCCATATAATAAGGAAGGCGGGAAGAGCAGCCTATTCCGGAAACAACCACATAGCGTTCCTTCTCATATCCCAAGGCCTGGCTAACCTTCGGAAGCGCTCTGGTGAGAGCCGCGAGCACGGCGTGGTCTCCGCATCCCGGACACCAGCGCGCAAGCTGGTCGCTCTTGAAGTCCTTTGCTGTAAGTACTGCCATATCTAAATACTATTCTTTATTGCCTGAACCAGCTCGGACACGAGGAAAGGCTGGCCCTGGACCTTGTTGTACTTCTCATAGCGGAATTCCGGGAGTTCGGCTCTCAGATATCCGGCAAACTGGCCTGAGTTCAGCTCGCACACCAGGATTTTGTCGTAGCGGGCAAATGCTTCGCGGGTCCCGCGTGGCAGAGGCTTGATTAAATCGAAGTGCGCAAAGGCGACCTCCGGCTCTCCGCACTGGCGGAAGGCGCTGAGCACGTGGCCGTAGGTTCCGCCCCAGCTTACCACAAGGAGCTTTCCCCTTTCGGGGCCTTCGACCTGCAGTTCAGGAAGGAAGTCGGCTATTTTTTCCACCTTCCCGGCACGCTCACGCACCATGGTCTCGTGATTCTGAGGGTCTGTGGACAGCACTCCGTCATGGTTTTTCTCCAGGCCGCCGATTCTGTGTTCCAAGCCCTTCTGGCCCGGAATCGCCCAGCGGCGCACCAGAGTCTCAGGGTCCCTTTCATAAGGACGGAACCGCTCCCCGTCGTGAAGGGCGCCGTTGAAGAAAGGCGGTTTGATTTCAGGATAATCCGCCATGGAAGGAATCTTCCAAGGCTCGGATCCGTTGCCGATGAAGCCTTCGGAGAGCAGCATTACCGGAGTCATATGTTCAAGCGCAATCCTGGCAGCGGTAAAGGCCGCATCGAAGCAGTGTGCAGGTGAATGGGCCGCAATAACCGGAATCGGACATTCGCCGTTGCGCCCGTAAAGGGCCTGATCCAAATCGGTCTGCTCGGTTTTGGTAGGCAGTCCCGTTGACGGGCCGCCTCTCTGCACGTCCACTATCACCAGCGGCAGCTCTGTCATAACCGCGAGTCCAAGGGCTTCACTCTTGAGCGAAAGGCCCGGGCCGGAAGTGGTGGTGACGGCAAGATTGCCGGCGAAGGATGCGCCAATGGCAGTGCATATTCCCGCAATTTCATCCTCAGCCTGCAAAGTCTTGCAGCCCAGGCTCTTGTGGAGCGCAAGCTCTTCCAGAATGGCGGTAGCCGGGGTTATGGGATATGAGCCGCAGAAGAGCGGGAGTCCGGATTTTTCGGAGGCCGCGAGCAGACCCCAGGCCGTAGCCTGGTTGCCCGTGATGTTACGGTAGAGGCCGGGCTCGAGCGCCGCCGGTTCAACCCTGTAGGTATTAGGCACCGCCTGAATTGCGGCGGCATAGTTGAAACCGTCCTGGAGCACCTTCATATTGGGAAGTATGACTTCCGGATGCTTCTTTGCGAAGCGCTTCTCCAGATAGGTGTGCACATAGTCCAGCGGACGGGAGTAAATGTAACAGGCCATACCGAGAGTGAACATGTTCTTGCACTTCAATATGGCCTTGGGGTCCATACCGCTGTCCTTGAGTGATTCGCGGGTAAGGGTGGTGATAGGCGCCGCTATTATCGTTCTGTCCTCAACGCCGAGCTCCTCGAAAGGATTGTCAGTCTTGAAGTCCGCCCTTTCCATACTCTTGTCGTCGAAGGCGTCTGCATCGACGAGTATCATTGCCTCACGCTTGCACCATTTGGCATTGGCCTTGAGCGCGGCGGGATTCATTGCGACAAGCATGTCGCAGTAGTCGCCGGGGGTATTGACGTTCTCGCTTCCTATATGAACCTGGAAGCCGGAAACTCCGGATATGGTCCCATGCGGGGCTCTGATTTCTGCCGGATAATCCGGAAAAGTGGAGAGTCTGTTGCCGCAAATAGCGGACATATCTGCAAAAAGAGATCCGGTGAGCTGCATACCATCTCCCGAATCTCCTGCAAATCTGATTACAACATCACTGACATCTATGACCTTGTGTTGCATCTTATGTGGAATGTATTTGTTCTTCTCTGAGCTTATTGCTGCTGCTGGCGTGCCGCAATCTCCTGCTGGAGAGTCTCGAGGGTACGTCCCTCAGGGATGCCGAGAGCCTTGCGGGCAGCAGGGGTGAGGTCGGTGCTCTGGGCTTCGTCTATGTAGAGGATGCTGGTTTTGTCGAACACATAGATGTAGCCGCCATCCTTTGCAAGAGCGTTGACTGTGTCCATAGCCTTCTTCTGGATAGGAGCCATCAGCATCTGCTGCATCTCGGTGAGTTCCTTCTGAATGCTCTGGTCGAAGTCCTGGATTCTCTGCTGGATCTCCATCAGTTCCTTTTCCTTGCTCTCGCGTATTGCGGTAGTCCAGGTGGAAGCCTTCTGGGAGTATGTCGTGTATTTTGCCTGATACTCCTCAACCATTGCCTGGAAAGTCTCCTGAGCCTCAAGGCTGGAAGCTTCGAGCTTGGTGCGGGCATCGTCGGCCTCAGGCATAAGCTGGATGAGCTCCGAGAGATTTACATGGGCAAACTTTGGCTGTGCCATAGCGGCAACACCGACAAGTGCGGTTGCGATAAACAGAATTACTTTTTTCATATTTCCTTTCTTTATTTATTGATTCTTTAGAACTGCTGTCCGATGATGAAGTGGAACTGGCTTCCACCGATGGAATTGCTGTCGAACCCGTAACCCCAGTCAACGCCGATGAGGCCCACCATCGGGAGGAATACCCTGACGCCGACTCCGGCGGACCTGTAGATCTGGAACGGATTGAATTTGCGTATATCCGACCAGCAGTTTCCTCCCTCGAGGAAGCCGAGTACATAAATTGTGGACTGAGGCTGAAGGATTACAGGGTAACGGAGCTCGACGGTAAACTTGTCATAGACGTTTCCGGCGTAGGCGTAACCGTTGGAATTGTAGTTGGTCGGCAGATAAGGTGTCAGCGAGTAGTTTTCGTATCCGCGGAGCGAAATCACATCTGAACCGTAGGTGCTGTAACCGGACATACCGTCACCACCGAGAAGGAAGCCTTCGAATGGAGAGTAACCCCAATTCCTGTTGTAGTAGCCGAGATATCCGAACTGGGCCTTGGTCATCAGCACGAGGTCACCCACGAGCTTTATGTACTGGGCTGCGGAGAATTTCCATTTGTGGTATTCGATCCAGCGGTACCTGTTCTGGGACGTCCACTTCGAATAGTCCACATCCTTGTAGCTTGGAACCTGGAACTTGTTGCCATCATCATCAAAGTCATACTTTCTGAACAGGGAGTACGGAGGTGTGAGCGACAGGGATGCCGAGAACTCGGAGCCGGATCGCGGATATATCATCTGATCGGTGGAGTTGCGGGACAGGTTCAGGGTGTAGCTGAGGTTGTTCGCAAGACCGTCATCGAAGATGAAATAACCTGAGTACCAGTTGGTAAGCTTGTATGTCTGCCAGCTAAGACCGTTGTAGAGCACAAAGTAGCTGTCCGGCCACTTGAGGCGCTTTCCAAGCGAAGCGGAGAATCCGAAGACCTCCATCTGACGGTCGTGGCTGAGGATATTCAGCGCAAGATAGGAGTTGGTCTGGCGGGTGTAGTAAGCCGAAAGGTTGAGTGAGGTCGGCTTCTTGCCGAAGAGCCAAGGCTCGGTGAAACTTGCAGTGAGCGCGGTATAATAGGTACCGTTGGTCTGGAAGCGGAATGCCAGGTTCTGGGCGTCTCCCAGAGGCACCGGCCTCCAGGCGTTCTTGTCGAAGAAACGCTGGGTGGAGAAGTTGTTGAAGCTGACTCCGACAGTAGCAACGAAGGTGTTTCCGCCCCAGCCTCCGGAGAGTTCCAGCTGGCTGGAAGGCTTTTCGGTAACATTGTAGATGAGATCCACAGTGTTGTCAAGCTGGTTAGGGACGATGCTGTAGCCACCCTCGCTCATTATGGCCTCAGGGTCGAACTGTCCCAGAGAGGAAATCTCGCGTATCGAGCGCTCGAAATCGGACTGGCTGAACAGATAACCCGGACGGGTGTAGATCTGACGGCGAACCACCTTCTCGTTGGTAAGGTCATTGCCGTTGATTACGATATTGTTGATGGTTGCCTGCTTGCCCTCACTTATGCGGATTTCCACATCCACGGAGTCGTTCTGGATGTTGGTTTCCACCGGAGAAAGCTGGAAGAAGAGGTAGCCGTTGTCACGGTAGAGCTTGGAAATGTCGTAGTCCGTCTGTTTTCCTCCACCGTAGAGACGCTTCTGCAGGGAAACCTTGTCGTAAACGTCACCCTTCTGAATCTTGAGCACTTCGTTGAGGGCTTCCGCGGAATAAACCGAGTTGCCGGTCCAGGTAACGTTTCTGAAATAGTATTTGTCACCTTCATCGAACTCCAGGTCTATGCATATGCGCTTCTTGACCTTGCCGCTCTTGCTGACCACGTCCACGAGATAAACACTGTCGCGCACGATTCGCGCATCGCGGTAACCGGCTTCGTTGAAAGCGCTGATGAGGTTCTTCTTGTCCTCCGGGTATTCTTTCTCATTGAACTTCTTGCTGTTGAAGAAGTTGTAGAATTTGTTCGATTTGGTTTTCTTCATTGACTTGGCCAGCGTGTAGTCGGACACGTGCTCGTTGCCTATGAAGTTGATATCCTTGATGCGCACCTTCGGGCCTTTGTCAATATCGAAATTGACCTGGATGGCGTGGCGCACCATTGAGTCCTTCTGAGTCTGAACGTCCACCTCGCAGAGAAGATAGCCCTTCTCGGCGTAGTAGCGCTTGATGATGCCTATCGAGGACTCCTTCACATAGTCGGAAAACTCTCCGCCCCTGCGCAGGTTGAGCCTTTCCTGAAGGTCCTTCTTCTCGGAAGATTTGATTCCGGTATAGGTATATTTGGAAACGCGCGGGCGCTCCATTATTTTGATTGTGAGATAGACAGAATCCTTGGCCGGGCTGAAATGGTCGATATAGATGCCCACGTCCTCGAAAAAGCCCCTGGAGGTGAGTTTCCTGATTGCCGAGGTGATGTCGTCACCCGGAATGGTAAGCTCACGACCCTTCAGAAGGCCTGTCTGGCTGACTATCTGATTGGATGAGAAATAAGTGTTGCCCTCAACCGCCACATCTCCCACTATGTATTTACGGGGACGGGTATAGTCCACCTCAACCTGCGCAAAAGCCAGGCTCGTGGTCAGCGCAAGCAGAGCAATGGAAAAAGACCGTTTAAAATTCATACAAGGTTGTTAAAACTCACAAATATAGCCATATTATTTGACTTTTCCGAAGCGTCGGTCCCTGGAAGAGAACTCGTCAATGGCATCGAGTAGCTGTTCCTTTCTAAAATCAGGCCAAAGTGTGTCAGTGAACACGAATTCGGAATATGCCGTCTGCCACAGCATATAGTTGCTTATGCGCTTTTCGCCGGAGGTGCGGATGACCAGTTCAGGGTCCGGAATGCCGGCCGTTACCAGGGCCGCATCCACATCCGCATAGTCCAGCTGCTCAGGGTTCTTGCCGCTCGCGAGGAGCTTTCTTGCGGCCTGCAGGATGTCCCATTTGCCGCTGTAGCTGAGCATTATTATCATATCCATATTGGTATTGCCCTCTGTTGCCTTCTCGAGATTGGATATGGCCTCGAGGAGCAGCTCCGAGAGGCGGGCGCGGTTGCCCAGGACACGGAAACGCACACCGTTGCGCATCATAGTCTCATACTCCTCCTCTATGGATTTCATCATCAGCCCCATCAGGGCGTTTACCTCCTCTGCCGGGCGGTTCCAGTTCTCTTCGGAGAAGGTGTAGAGCGAGAGATAGCGCACGCCCAGCTCCACGCAGGCGGTGGTGATGTCCCTTACCCTTTCCACACCTTCGATGTGGCCGAAGGCGCGCTGCTGTCCGCGGGCTTTTGCCCAACGGCCGTTGCCGTCCATAATGATGGAAATGTGCTGTGGGATGATTCTTTCTGACATATCAGTGGGTATTGCGTACGTCCTCTCCCCAGAAAAGCTTGGAGCGCAGGGCGCCTATGAAACTGCTGGATTGTCCTGTAACCACGCGCCTCAGAGGGAAAGGAGCGCAGCACAGCCTTACAGGCACGTCGGCGGGGATTTCGAAGTCGCTGTTATCCACCGAGAGCACCACGCTGCGGTTTTTCCTGTCGTGTGCCGAAATTGTGATGAGAGCATCCTGAGGCACGACCAGCGGCCTGAGGTTCAGGTTGTGGGGCGCGATAGGCGCGATGATGAACGCCTTCAGGTCCGGAGTGCAGATAGGGCCGCCCGCGCTCAGGCAGTAGGCGGTGCTGCCGGTGCTGGTGGAGACCAGAAGGCCGTCCGCCCAATAGGTAGGCAGCGCATCCCGGCCCAGAATCACATCGATGCCAAGGGTACCGGAAGCTATTCGCCTGAGGGCCACCTCGTTGATGGCGAAGAGCCGCTTTTCTCCAACCTGCAGCTGGATCATGGTACGCTCTTCCACCTTCCACTCGCCCGCAATCAGGGCTTGGGCCACCTCATCGAGTTCCGCATCCGACAGGAAACCCAGTCTGCCGAGGTTCACGCCGAGCACCGGCACACCCGCGCTGCAGACCAGATGGGCGGCGCTCAGGAAAGTGCCGTCTCCACCGAAACTCAGCAGCATCGCCGTGCTTTCTCGCAGCCCTTCGCCTATGTTGTAGAGTTCCATCCCGGCCTCTTCAAGCCGGGCTATGAGACTGGCTATCCTCCTGTCAGAGGCCAGTTCCGTTTTTTTGATATAGTAGGCTATTCTCATTCAGCCTCCAAAAATAGGAAAAAAACATTATATTTGTGACCTTATGGCAAAACTCAGTGTGAATATAAACAAAATTGCCACCCTCCGCAACGCACGCGGCGGGAATGTTCCCGATGTGGAGCTGGCGGCTTTGCGCATTGAAAGTTTCGGAGCGGAGGGCATTACCGTGCACCCGCGTCCGGACGAGAGGCATATCCGCTACAGTGACGTAAGGGCCCTCAAGCCCTTGCTGCACACGGAGTTCAACATAGAAGGCAATCCTGAGGAACGCTTCCGCGAGCTGGTGCTCGAGGTGGCTCCCGCCCAGGTTACACTTGTGCCGGACGCCCACGACGCCATCACTTCCAATGCCGGATGGAATGTCCCTGCCAACAAGGATTTCCTCACCGCAATGTGCAGGCTTTTCCACTCCCGGGGGATAAGGGTATCCATTTTCATAGACCCCGTTCCGCAGATGGCCATTGCAGCCAGGGAATGCGGCGCCGACAGGGTGGAACTCTACACCGAAGCCTATGCAAGGGAGTACCCTGCCGACAGGGAAAAGGCAATAGAGCCTTACCTGAGAACGGCCTTGACTGCCCGCGAATGCGGCCTTGGACTCAACGCGGGGCACGACCTAAGCCTTGAGAACCTGGAGTATTTCATCCGGACCATTCCCTGGACCGATGAGGTATCAATAGGTCACGCACTTATCAGCGACGCCCTCTACCTTGGACTTGAAGAGACTGTTGCAAGGTATTTGGGGCAGGCACACAGCGCAGCAAATACAATAAACAATAAATAAAAATGAAAAAGAATCTTCCACTCATCCTGAGCATCTGCTCGTTAGTTGCCGCAATTGCGGCTCTTGTATGCGTATTCGTTCTTCCGGCCGACACAACCCCTGCAGCCGAAGTGGAACAGAGCGAGCAGAGCGTCAGCACAGGAACCGTTTATTTCAATCTCGACCAGGTGCTCGCGCGCTATGATATGTCCATCAAGCTCCAGGCAGACTTCGAAAAGAAGGCCTCAGGCGTTGACCAGGAACTTACCCGCCGCCGCACCAAGCTCGAGAATGAGGACAAGGATCTCGCCGACAAGCTGAACAAGGGACTTATGACCCGCTCAACCGCGGAAGTGAAGTACAACGAACTCCAGAAGAAAGTTGCGGACTTCCAGCAGTACGGCCAGCAGAAACAGGCAGAACTTGCTGAGGAGCAGCAGGTTATACTCAACAACATTGCCAATTCCGTAATGGAGTATGTGCAGAAGTACAATGCGCAGAAGGGCTATGACCTCGTGCTCGCAACACAGGGCGCCCTGCTTTCCACTCCGGTAGTGACAGGTAATGCCGCTCTCGACATCACCGAGGAGATCATCAAGGGCCTCAACGAAGAGTACAACTCCAAAAAATAATCCGGGATGAAAAAACTGCTTGCCCTCCTGGCGTGCGCGCTGCTCGCGGCCGCCCCGCTTGATGCCCAGACCATCTTCAAGCCGTCCGAAGTTACGGTTTCCCGTACCGTGGTTACCGTAGACGGCAAGCAGTATCTGTCCCACGTGGTCCGCGAAAGGCAGACCCTTTATTCGATAGGGAAGGCGTACGGAGTGTCGAGTCTGGACATTATCGACGCCAACCCTTCCCTCAATCTTGACTTCAGGTCAATCAAGGCCGGAGACATACTGCTGATTCCGGCTACCGAAGAAACCCTGGCCCTTGCCCTGGCCGACACAACTGCAACTCGTACCGAGCCTGCGCAGGTGCAGGTGGAGGAGCAGCCGCAGGAGCAGGAGCAGGAGCCTCGTCCTGAGCAGCCGCAGGTGCAGGAGCCTCTCTCGATTTTTGATGAGGGCACAGAGGCGGAAAGCGAGAATTTTGTCTATGACATTCCGGAATGCATAAAGGTGTGCATACTTCTGCCCTTTGATGCCGACAGCACGGCCAATGTGAGGTATCTTAATTACTACTTCGGTACCCTTCTGGCCGCAAAGGACCTTTCAGACCAGGGAGTGAAACTGGAAATCAGCACTATAGACACAATGAACCCGCAGGCCTTCAACCGGGCGGCCGGTGAATTCGCGGACAGCGATGTGATCATCGGACCAGTGAGCGCAGGTGATATTTCCAAGGCCTTGCCTCTGCTGCCGGAAGGAAAGATGCTGGTGTCCCCTATGGACGCAAAGACCGAGGAGCTGACCGTGGATTCTCCTGTAATACTCGCGGCCACCCCTGCCAGCAGGCAAGTGCTGGATGTGGTTGAGTGGATGCAGGAGGAGAAAGGCGAAGCCGACACCCTCATAGTTGTGCGGGAAAGCGGAGTCAGGCTCGGCCCGACCATGCAGCTGCTGCGCAAAAGCTTGAATCTGGAGGAAATGCAGAATTGCATAGAGGTGGACTACTCGATTGCCGGAGGCCTGGAGATGAACGAGTGGTTCGGAATTCATACCCATATGGGGGACACGGCGACAAGAGTAATGGCCCTCTCTGAAAGGGATGTATTCGTTAAGGATGTAATCCGCAATGTCTATCTGCAGAACTCCATGAAGCACAACGTGACAATCTACGGCCCGGCCAGGACCCGTTCCAGCGAAGTGGAGGAAATGTGCAATGCCTACCTGCACAACTCGGTGACCTACTATGTGGACTATGACAATCCGGAAGTAATCCGCTTTGTGGGCAACTACAGGGCTCTGTTCCACACCGAACCCGACAGTTTCGCCTTCCACGGATACGACACAATGCGCTATTTTGTGAGCATATGTGCCGCTTACGGCCGCAACTGGCCAGCCAAACTTCATACTTTCAGTCAAAGCGGACTTCAGACCTATTTCCGCTTCGAGCCTGCGGAAGGCACTGGCAATGTGAACGCCGGCCTGCGCCGCGTGCTCTACACACCGGGATTCAACATCTACATAATGGACAAATAGTCCGGGGAAAACTACCCCAGCAGCTCGCGGGCGTTGGCGAGGGCTGCAGGGGTAATGACTTCGCCGCTGAGAAGGCGGGCGATTTCGCGAATGCGGGATTCGCTGTCGAGAAGTCTGATTGAAGATACCACCCGGCCGGAATGGTCCTCACTCTTGCTGACCAGATAATGGGCGCGCCCCTTGGCTGCAACCTGAGGAAGATGGGTGATGGCGAAGACCTGCATATGCTCTCCCATAGTGCATATCATCCGTCCCATCTTGTCGGCCACGCTACCGGAAACGCCGGTATCGATTTCGTCGAAAATCATAGTTGGCATACCCACATAGCGGGCCATCATTTCTTTGAGACAGAGCATAATGCGCGAGAGCTCCCCTCCGGAAGCGCACTTCGAAAGATCAACAGGCGAGCTGCCTGTGGAACTGAACAGGAAGCATACGGAATCTGCGCCCAGCGCTCCGCGCTCGCAGTCCTGAACCGCCACCTCGAACACAGCTCTGTCGAGTTCGAGAAAACGCAGGCTCTGCTGAATTTCGGCGGCGAGCCTTGGTGCCGCCTCTACCCTGCTCCTGTGCAAGTTGTCGGAAACTTCGCTGTAGGACTTCTCCGCTGCGGCAAGTTCCTTGACCAGCTTGTCCTCCTGAAGTTCCAGGGCGGAGCTGTCGAAAAGTGCCTCCGCAAAACGGTCGCGTATGACAATCAGATCCTCCACACTGCGGGCATCGTGCTTGCGCATCAGCTGGTAGAGAAGGGAAATCCTGTCCTCCAACTGCTCAAGCCTCTCCGGCGAGAGGTCTATTGAGGCATTTCGTGCGCTGACATCTTCCAGGATGTCTTCAATTTCCAGGCGGGAAGACTCCAGGCGTGAAGCAAGCAAGTCAGCGGCCGGAATGAAAGCAGCCGTCTTTTCGAGAAGCTTGCGGGCCTCGCGAAGCCGCTCCGTACAATCCAGAGCCTGCTCGACAAGTGAAAGATTCTCCTTAATTTGCCCGGCACCTTCGAGAATTTTCTGCTCAGCTTCGAGCTCTTCCAGCTCTCCCGCACGCAGCCTTGCCTTGTCGAGCTGATCCCACTGAGCCTGATTGTAGTCTTTCTCCGCAACCAGGGAGCGGATGCGGCTACGCAGACTTTCCAGGTCTTTGCTCACTTCCTGAAGATGGGACCAGGCAGCCTGGCAGTCTCTCCGCAGATTGGCATTCCCTGCAAAATTGTCGAGCAGGGCAAGCTGGAAGCTGCTCTTGGTCAAGGCCAGGCTCTGATGCTGGGAATGTATGTCAACCAGTTGACGGGAAAGTTGCGAAAGGAGCTGCAGCTGGACCGGGGAATCATTGATAAAAGAACGGGAACGCCCCGTGGCGTTGACTACGCGCCTGATCAGAAGCGAGCCTGAGTTCCAGTCCACTTCCGATTCCTCGAGCAAACTGCGAAGAGCGGAATTGTCCGCATCCACGACAAATTCGCCCTCTACCACACAGCTTTGCGCTCCGTCGGCTATAGTCCCTGCATCCGCCTTCGCTCCGGTCAGCAGGCTCAAGGCACCGAGCAGTATGGACTTGCCCGCGCCGGTCTGACCGGTTATGATGACAAGACCCTCCGGGAACTCAATGTCCAGAGAGTCTATCAATACATAATTCTCGATGTGCAGGGAACGGAGCATCTTACTTCTTCAAATCGCCGGTATGGGCCTGACGATAGTAAAGCTCACCGTTTTCGAACTCTGAGATTGCAATCAGGTCCGGTTTAGGCAGACGCTCGTAGTACTTGGAGATTTCAATCTGCTCCTTGTTCTCGAACACCTCGTCCATATTGTCGCGCTCGTTCTTGAATTCCTCAAGCTTGTGGGAGATTTCCTTCTTCTCGGCGAGCGAAATCTGGTTTGCCCTCTTGGAGAGGATAACGGTTGTTTCGTAGATATTTCCTGTAGGCTCAGCGAGCTTGCGGGTGTCGCGGGTAATTGTGTTTGTAGGTACTTTCTTGATATCCATATCTGTTAAAATTTTGTTCTCTATAGTCTTTACTACAGGAACAGGTTTGAAAGTTTCAAATTATTTCTTTCTTGCTTTTTCGTAGAGGGAATCGAGTTCCTTGCGATGCTTCGACTCCGGGTATTCGCCCACGAAATTGAGATAATCGTCGATGAAGACCATATATCTCTCCTTCTGCTTGCCTTCCACGCTGTTGAGTGCGTATTTGTAGGAGGACAGGGCCGCATAGTAGAGTATCTCCTCCCTGTAGATGTTGTCGGCATTGTCCTTCAGCACATTTTTGAAAGCCACCCTGGAAGCCTTGTAGTCCTCCATTTTGTAGTAGAGCCTGGCATTCTCGAAGGCCTTGCGGTCCAGTCTCTCGTTGAGATCCTCGAGCATACGGTTGCAGATGGCTATGTTCGGGGAATCCAGATGAGTCATCTTGTATTCGTTGATGGCGGTGATTGCCGTGTATGTAGGTTTCTGGTCAAGCTCATAGCGCAAGGTTGCTCTGTACAGGCAGTCCACGCGCAGGAACCGGGCATCCTCTATGAAAGGACTTGCCGGGTAGTTATCGATGAAGTGTTTGAGATTGGCCTCGGCAGTGTAGAAATCCCTCTGGTTGTAGTTGCTCAGTGCGGTGTAGAACTGCACGGTGTCGTCCTGCGCAGAACCGCTGACTGACAGGGAAATGGATTCGAAGAGCTGTACCGCCTTGGAGTATTTGCCGCTGTTGTAGTATTCGAAAGCGGCTTTGTACTTTGCATTGACATCCGAGCTTTCCAGAAGCTCTTCATACTGGGATTTGCAACCGGCGAAGGCGATGAGGGCCAGCGCGGCGGCCGCGATAGTCTTACTGTATCTCATTCTTGTAGTATTTTTCTGCTTCGAGGGCCGCCCTGCATCCGTCGGAAGCGGCAGTTACGGCCTGTCTGAAATCGGTGTTGCGCACATCTCCGGCAACGAAAACGCCCGGCACCGCAGTCTTCACCCCGTCGGTGATGATATAGCCGTTCTCATCCACCGGGAGCTGGCCTTCCAGCCATTCCGCATTGGGATGGCGGCCTATGGCAAGGAAGAATCCGTCTATTTGGATATCATACAGTTCCCCGTTTTTCTCCAGCCTTGCGCCGGTCACCCCGCTCTCGTCGCCGAGCACCTCCCTGGTGACGGAGCCGAAGAGCACTTCTATGTTCGGGGCAGCCGCGATGCGTTTCTTATTCGCCTCCGAAGCGCGCAGATAGTCCTTGCGCACAATCATATAGACCTTGCTTGCAAGGGAACTGAGATACAGCGCCTCCTCGCAGGCGGAATCGCCTCCTCCGACCACTGCGACCTTGCGCTTGCGGTAGAAGAAGCCGTCGCAGGTGGCGCAGGCCGAAACGCCGAGTCCGCGGAAGCGGCTTTCGCTCTCCAGGCCGAGGTACTTGGCTGAGGCGCCTGTGGCTATGATGAGGGTGTCGCCGTGGAGCAGCGTACCATCGTCCAGGGTGACGCTCTTGGATGCGAGATCGCAGCTGACCACGCTGCCGCGCAGAATCTTCGCGCCGAAACGTAGGGCCTGAGCTCTCATCGAGTCCATAAGGGTCCTTGCGTCAACGCCTTCCGCGAATCCGGGGTAATTCTCCACTATATGGGTGGTTGTGAGTTGTCCGCCCGGTTCAGGGCCTTCGATGACCACCGGGTCAAGCGCAGCCCTGCCTGCGTAGATGGCTGCGGTGTAGCCGGCCGGACCGGCTCCTATTATGAGACACTTAGTATTTTCCATTGCGTGCAAAGATAATCAAATCAACTGACAAAGCAGCGTAGCCTGGGTGCAGTCCACCACCTTGACCTTCACATAATCGCCGCTCTTGTGGACGCTGTCTTTCCAGA
>CAKMNE010000005.1 GCA_927798505.1 uncultured Bacteroidales bacterium | reverse complement strand
TATTCTACGGCGTTCGCGCCGCGGTGTAACTTTTATAATTTTACCGAACTATTGAATATTAAAATATTGCACATAAATTAGCAAGAGTTAACCTTAAAAAATTATTGTCATATGAAAAAGTTACTTATTAGTGTTATCGTTCTTCTTGCCCTCGGTGCCAGCGCTGCTTTGGCAAATGTATTTATTACTCCTTCTCCGAGTGGAATCGTATGTCCTGTTTGCACAAAAAACAATATCATTCGATATCCAAACGGTGAATCGTACTTGTATCTGTGTCTTAATTGCGGCAAAATTGAAACCATTAATATCGAAGATGAAATGGTTCAATCCGACACCCTCGCAATCAAAGCTACTTCCAATTTTGAGTAAGCGAATAATTTAGAAAAGTGGGAGAAAGGCTTGGTTGTGGGTGAGCGCACTCAGAGGCTATCCAGGTGCGCAGGTGGAATCAAGAGGGTGACCTCCAAGCCATCCCGGACTTTTTAGTCACCCTCTTGTCTTGTGATAATTAATATCAAATATGCGTCGTGAGGAGTTTGGTGTTGTCCTCCGTCGGAATAATAGTTACGGCGCCAGCAGCAACATCTGCATTTGCAGGGATAAGGACGGCCTGGCCCGGGGAGAGGGTGAGGCTTTCGGTGCCGGTTCGGATGGTGCAGTTGCCTTCGAGGCTGATTAGGACGAGGAAGGAGCCGCAGTCGTCAAGCGGGCGCTGATATGGACGGCTGAGTTCGAGGAGGCCCGTGGTGAAGTGACTGCACTTGACAAGGCTTACTTCGGCGTTCTCACTGTGTTCGTAGGAAGTGCGGTAATCAGGTAGTACGCTGTAGTCGATGACATCCTTGGCCTCTTCCGTATGCAGCTGGCGCGGCTTGCCGTCAAGACCTGGACGGTCGTAGTCGTATATCCGGTAAGTGATATCGCTTGTTTCCTGAATTTCAGCAAGATAGCACCCACCGCCTATTGCGTGGACCCTTCCTGCCGGAAGGAAGAATACATCACCTTCCTTGACGTCATAGCGAGCAAGCGCATCAACTATGTGACCTCCTCTGACATAATCCACATACTTTGAAGGATCCAGCTGTTCCTTCATTCCGCTGAGCAGATGGGCTCCGGGTCTGGCACCTATGATGTACCACATTTCGGTTTTTCCTTTGCATCCATGGCGCTTTGCGGCCACCTCGTCATCGGGGTGCACCTGTATGCTCAGGTCGTCGTGGGCATCAATGAACTTTATCAGCAACGGGAACTGTCCCGGATAGATATCGCTGATCTTCTTACCGGCATCAGGGCCTTCGCTTACAACGGACTCGTCGCCCGGGACACCGGAGAGCACCCAGCTTTCGGTGCCCCAGACAAGAGTTTTGAGTATGGGGTTGAATTTGTACATCCTACGGTCAGATAAGTGGTTCTGCCGTCATTGCTGCCGGCTGAGGTATGCCCATAAGTTTGAGTATGGTCGGTGCGACGTTGCAGAGAGCGCCGTCCTTGACTTCCTTGACTTCGTCACCGGCGCCAATCACGATGAACTGCACCTCGTTGAGCGAGTGTGCTGTATTTGGACTGCCGTCCGGATTGACAGCATAATCGGCATTGCCGTGATCAGCAGTGAGCAGAACCACGTAATCGTGTGCAAGAGCGCAGGTTACAACGGTTTCTACACATCCGTCTATGCATCCCACCGCATTGCAGATCGCATTGTAAACTCCGGTATGGCCGACCATGTCGCCGTTGGCAAAGTTAAGGATGATCATATCCTCCTTTTCACTTCTGATAGCTTCGCAGAGCTTGCTCGTAACCTCAACCGCACTCATCTCAGGCTGAAGGTCATAGGTAGCGACCTTAGGAGAATTGACAAGGATACGGTCCTCAAGCTCGAACGGAGTCTCGCGTCCACCGTTGAAGAAGAAGGTGACGTGCGCATATTTTTCGGTCTCGGCTATGCGGAGCTGGCGCTTGCCCGCCTTTGAAACGGTCTCTCCGAGAGTATCGCAGACTTCTTCCTTGTCAAAGAGAATGTGCAGTCCCTTGAATGAGGCGTCGTAAGGGGTAAGGCAGCAGTAGTAGAGAGGAAGAGTATGCATTCCCTCTTCAGGCATATCGTTCTGTGTGAGCACGTTGGTAAGCTCGCGAGCACGGTCGTTGCGGAAGTTGTAGAAGATGACGGCGTCGCCCTGCTCGACCAGAGCCACAGGCTTGCCGCCCTCGGTGATGACCACCGGTTTGATAAATTCGTCAGTAACTTCAGCGTCATAGGAAGCGCGTATCGCCTCCTGAGCGCTCTCGAAGCGGGCTCCCTTGCCCTCCACGAGCATATCGTAGGCCTCCTTCACACGGTTCCAGCGCTTGTCGCGGTCCATTGCATAGAAGCGTCCGCAAACCGAAGCCACTTTGCCGGTAGTCTCGGCCATCTTCTCTTCGAGTTCCTTGACAAAACCCAGACCGCTCCTCGGATCGGTATCGCGGCCGTCCATAAAGCAGTGCACATAAACGTCCTCGAGACCGGCATTCTTAGCTTCGGAGAGGAATTCGTACAGATGGTTAAGGGACGAGTGGACTCCGCCGTGAGAGCAGAGACCGAAGAAGTGGAGCTTCTTCCCGCTCTTCCTGACATAGTCATAAGCGGCCTTTATCTCCTTGTTTTCCATCAACTTATGGTCACGGCAGGCCATATTTATCTTTACGAGGTCCTGATAAACGACGCGGCCGGCGCCGAGATTCATGTGACCTACCTCGGAATTGCCCATCTGGCCGTCAGGAAGACCTACGTATTCGCCACAGGCCTGAAGATGGGAGAAAGGATACTTCTCGCGAAGCGAGTCGATAAACGGTGCACCCTGGGTAAAGATGGCGTTGGACTTGTCCTTGCGGCCTTCTCCCCAGCCGTCAAGAATCATAAGAAGGACTTTTCTGTTCATATCTATTTGTTTTTAGTTTCGTTTAATCTTGCAAATATACGAATTGTTATCGTAACTTTGAGTCAAACAATCAAGCACATTGAAATGAAAAAGACACTTGCCATCATCTTTGCAGCCGCGCTTTACGGCATCGCGGCTCTCGCGCAGGACAATGCCGCCGGCAGTGCGCAGGACAATGTCCACTACAGGTGGATGGATTCTTACGGAATGAACCTCCCGAACAGCAGAAAAGCGTTCAATCCGCGCAAGATAGACCTTCCGCAGGTCAACGGATTCAATGCCTACACGGCGGACCTGCACATGCACACCATCTACTCCGATGCGGAGGTGAGCCCTGAAATGAGGGTTATGGAGGCGTATATGGAAGGTATTGACATTCTGGCGATTACCGACCACCACCCTCACCCGAGGCGCGACCGCGGGAGCAACGATATGAACATCGCATACGACTGCGCCGCAAAGGCAGCCAAGAATCTGGACATCAAGATTATACGCGGATTCGAAATCACCGGAAGCGAGCCTGTCGGCCATATCAACGTCCTCTTTACCGGAGACCTCAACAAGTATATTCTCGACGGACGCTTCGGTCCCGAGGAGTGCGACCGCATACTGGAGATCGCCCGCTCCGAAGACGCTTTCATCACCACCAACCACCCGGGCTGGCCTGACCAGAACAGCGACCTGAGCGACTACATCATCGGGCACATCCAGGACGGCACCATCGGAGCGATAGAGGTCTTTAATTCGAAAGAATTCTACCCTCTCGCCATCGATCACGCGCTGCGCTACAAGCTCGCGATGTTTGCCTGCACCGACAGCCACTACCCGACCTATATGTACTTTGACCAGCAGAACAATCATCGCGACATGACCATCATTTTTGCCAAAGACAAGAGCGACGAAGCCATCAAGGAGGCTCTCAGGGCTCGCAGGACGCTCGCCTGGGCAAACAACATGGTCTGCGGCGAGGAGGCTCTTCTGACCGAATTTCTCAAGGCGAGCATACAGCCTGTGTTTGTGCGCGAGTTGGAAGGGGGCAAGGTCCATTTCCGCCTGTTCAACAGCAGTTCCGTTCCTTTCTATCTCAGCACCGAGGACAACACCGAAAACATTTATCTTCCTGCGGGAGGATATGCTGAGTCAATACGCAGCAAGAGCTCGACCGAAAACGTGTTCCAGGCCGACAACCTGTATTGCGGTTCAAAGGCCCATCCTGCATTCCCTCTGTCTTTCCTGCTGGACGACAGCGGCATAAGCCAGCCTTACGTAAAGGAAGAAAGCATCAGTTTTGACGGTAAGGGCTTGAGTTTCAGCTTTGCTCCAGTGCTCGGAACTGTCTATTATACTCTTGACGGCAGCGAGCCGGACCAGGATTCGTTCAAGTATGATGGGGGCCTGGTGAAGATGACAGAGCCGGGAACGGTTAAGGCTGTCAACATGCTGGGTGGAAAATGCAGCAACGTGTTTGAGCGTCAGATGCCTTTCTCCATGGCAGGCAGGTTCAAGGGAAAGAAGCAGGGAGTGAGGTTCAGCTACTATGAGGAATTTGACAAATACGGAACGGAAAGCGTAGGCAGCATAGGCAAACTCAGGGAAAGCGGAGTTAAGAAGGAGCTTGAAATCAGCGAAGGCGTAGGCAAAGACTACTTCGCCTACCTGTTCGAGGGAGTGATAAGAATCGATGAAACAGGACTTTACAAGTTTTCGCTCAGGACCAACGACGGATCCGACCTGTATATCGACGACGTGCTCGTATGCAACAACAACGTAAGGGTTGGATATTCCATTGCTAACGGAAGCGTGTATCTGGAGAAGGGTCTGCACAGATTCCGCGTAAGGTATTTCGAGGGTTACGGCGGCGAAAGCTTCTGCCTGAAATGGCAGGTCCCGGAGAGCAACAGCTTCCAGGACCTACCGGGTGAAGTATTGTTTATTGAATAAGCCTATTCGAGGCCACGGGCACGGAGCAGGGCTCCGGCGTCCGGGTCGGCTCCACGGAAACGGCGGTAGAGGGTCATAGGTTCCTCGCTGCCTCCCTTTTCGAGAATATTGTGACGGAAACTCATTGCGGTTTCCTTGTCGAAGATGCCTTTCTGCTTGAACAGCTCAAAGGCATCTTTGTCCAATACCTCGGCCCAGAGATAGCTGTAATAGCCGGCGCTGTATCCTGAGCTTCCGAATATGTGATTGAAGTAGGTGCTGCGGTAGCGCGGGATAATCTCTCCCACGAGACCCATCTCCTCGCACACTTTCTTTTCAAACTCCTCAACGTCAACGCCTTCCACGCTCTCGAGTTCGTGCCATTTCATATCGAGTATGCTGGCGGCGCAGAGCTCTGAAGTAGTGAATCCCTGATTGAAATTGGAAGCCGCTTCCATCTTGGCGACAAGTTCGTCAGGAATCACCTCGCCGGTCTGGTAATGGAACGCGTAGGTAGAGAGGACCTCCTTCTGGAATGCCCAGTTCTCGTTGATCTGTGACGGAAGTTCGACGAAGTCACGCTTTACGGCAGTGCCGCTCAGGCCCTTGTAATGGCACTGGCTCAAAAGACCGTGGAGAGCGTGGCCGAACTCGTGGAACATAGTCTCGACCTGGTCTATTGTCAGCAGGCTTGGCTGCTCTGGGGTAGGCTTGTTGAAATTGCCTACGTTGACGATGACAGGACGGACGTTTACACCATTTGCGTCGTAGTACTGCTCAACGAAATTGCTCATCCAGGCACCGGCCCTCTTGCTGTCACGCGGGTAGTAGTCCGTGATGATGATTCCTATAAGGGAGCCGTCGGCATCGCTGACCTTAAATGCTTCTGCCTCAGGATTGTACAGGCTTACGCCCTCTACAGGTTCGAAGCTGAGTCCGTAAAGTTTACCTGCCGTTGCAAAGACGCCGGCCCTTACGTTTTCCATCTTGAAATACTGCATCACCTCGGACTCGTCAAAAGCAAAGCGCGCCTTGCGTATGCGCTCTGCATAGTACATATAGTCCCAAGGCTCGATACGGCTGCCGGCAGGGAGCTTGCCCTCGGCAACATCCTGATCCATAACTGCCTGCATATCTGCAACTTCCTCTTTCGCACGGGCTGTGGCTGCATCCATGATTCCCTTGAGGAACACGTCCACGGTATGAGGGTCTCCGGCCATCTTGTCACTGAGAATCTGCTCCGCAGGAGACTTGTAGCCCATAAGCTTTGCCTTCTCTATGCGAAGTTCCATTATTTTGAGAAGATTGGCCTTGTTGTCTTTTTCGTTGCCGTTGTTTCCGCGGTTCGAGTAAAGACGGAACATCTTCTCCCTCAATGCCCTGTCCTCGGTAGAGGCCATCATATCGTAGTAGTTGGAAACGCTGGCTCCTATCTCTGCCTTATAGGCGTTGCTCTCGTCCAGAAGATTGTTTCCGAAGCTGATGATGACGCTGGTAAGTTCGCTGTTGATCTTGCGCAGCCTTTCCTGAGACTCGGCATCAAGACCGACGCCGCTCTTTACAAATGAGTCGTAAAAATTCTTCAGCAACATCTGCTGTTCCCTGTCCAGTCCACTCTGGTCGGCCTCGTAAACGGCCTTGACCTTTGCAAAGAGGGCAGCATTCATATAGATGTTGTCACTGTGCTCGGAGATGAGAGGCGAAGCCTCTTCGACAACGGCATTGATTTCGGGGCCGGAATCGGATTCGCTCAGGTTGAAGAGCACGCCCGAAACCTTGGAAAGCAGGGCTCCGCTGCGGTCAAGGGCCACGATCACATTGTCAAACGTCGGCGCCTCAGTATTGTTAACAATAGCCTCGATCTCGGCATTCTGCTGCTCTATGCCAGCCTTGATTGCAGGCATATAGTCCTTAACGCTTATCTTCTCGAAAGGAGGAATGCCGTAAGGTGTATTCCACTCCTCGAGGAAGGGATTGGTACTTGTGCAAGCTGCCATAGTCAATACAGTTGCTGCAATGCTTATTGCCTTTTTCATATCTTGTTATGGTTATAGTATCGCAATTTCCTGATAGTGAAACTGATGCTAATTATACAATGGTTCCTTGGTGTCGCTGTAAACAAAGTCTGCGGCGGAGTTGACAACGAGCTGAAGCGAACCCTGATAGTTTGTCAGGATACCGGTCACGTCGATTGCACGCTTTCCGCTGAGCACGTCTTCAGGAATCTCGTAGTCGCTAAAGCGGCAGTATCCGCTTGTGCGGATCTGGATTTCGGTAGAGCCCATCTTGAAGTACTGGCTTACGGAATAGGCAGCCTTTTCGACGCCAGGATAGCGTCCGTTACCCTTGAGAGAGCCGATGGTGATTATGTTTCCCTGATCGTCCTTGGCATAATTGCTTCCGCTGCCGACTTTACACTGGTCCCAGGCTCCCGAAAGCAGGTATTCTGTCATCTTGGTCTCGGACATTGCAAGAGTGGTAACTCCACAGGTAGGGTCGCTGTTGTTGCTTGACGAGAGAAATACCCTGTTAGCAAAGTCCTCCTTGTCTTTCTGGGAGTTGAGATACAGCAGGCAGAACACTTCGTTGGCATATTTGAGTCCCTTGAGGGTAACCAGACGGCCAAGCTTGCCGTTCTTTCCCTGATGCTCGGTTTTGGAATTAGGCAGACCCGACTCCTTGTCAATCACCAGAGGCTCAGGTATCCGGATATCGGCAGGATTGCCACGAAGTATGTGTGCGTCAATGAGTTTCGAGAGTTCGAGATAGGCTGTCTCATAATCTCCGCTCGGGTCCTCGTAACCAATTTGGACCATACCCTGTCCACCGTAGTTTCCGTCCTTGTAACCGTACATTCCAAGGGAAAGCCCGCCGAGCTTGACATACACTGTCTGACCCTGCTGGTAGTCGTTGTAAAGACCGTTCTTGCCTATCTTGAGCTCGATTCCGGCAGTGCCGTCCTCGATGTAGAGGCTCTTGTAGAAGTTTCCGGGACGGTCGGTAGTGGACACCCGGCCCTTGATGACAGCATTGGCCAGACTGACGTGGCTGCCCGGCATAACGAAAGGATTCTTCTTTGAATAGCAGGCACACAAGTCCTTGATGCTTACGATATTGGAGAAGTCGCTATCGCTATACCAGGTATATGGTTCAGGATTGTCGTATGAACCGGTAAATACCGGCTGGAACTCCTCCTTCAGCGCCTGGCAGGAACAGAGGACGGCAAGTGCAGCCGAAATGATTGCTATCTTTTTCATACGCTTAGAATCTGAAGTAAATGTTCAACATATAATTGATACCCGGCATATAGAAGTACTTGGAGTCGAACTTCTTGTAGCTTTCCTTGCTTGAGGTGGAGATGAGTCGGGTCTGCTCGTAACCACCGGTCCTGACATCGCGGTTGTTGAGAATATTCTTGACCTCGAATGAAAAGCCTATGTTGTACTTCCTCTGTATGTACCAGCTCTTTCCGGCGCTGGCGTTGAGCAGGAAGCAAGGTTTGAAGCACTCCTGAGTGGTCATATACTCGATTTCCTCCGGAGTTGCGACACCGTCAGGTCCGCTCACGGCAAACTGGGTGCGGTAGAGAGGATTCATATCGAGCCAGGACTTTGCAAAATACTGTCCGTTCAGTTCAAAGAACCAATAACTGTTTGTCCTGTAATTGAGTGCAAGTTCCCCCGCAAGCTGAGGCGTAGAAGGAACATAGTGCTTCCGGGTCTTTTCGACTATAGGTGAGCCGTCCTCTGCGTAGGCATAGCTGCCGTCAGAATTTTTCTTGAACACCGGATTGGACTGCCAGTACGGGAGCGTCTCGTCCCTGATGATCTCAGCGCTGTTGTCAACGGTCTGGATCATGTGAGGGTTGGAGGTGTAAACAAATTCTCCCAGACTCAGGACAGCGCTCGCGGTCAGTCCGCTGACAAAGAGCGGCATCTTGGCACCGAATTCGATTCCGACGTGGCGCTGGTCGATTCCGGTCATAGCGAAGTTGGTGAAGCTCTGCTGGCTGTCGTCGTAGAAGCTCATCACGTCGGTCTGGTCCATTATCTTGGTGTAGTAGGCGGTTGCCCTGAGGTTGTATCCGCCGGTGGAGAGCTGGTAGCTGAGGTCGCCGGAAACGGTCTTGCTGTTGCAAAGGCCGTCAACGAGGCTGTTGCGGGTGCGGGCAGAGACGAATGCCTGATTGAAGGTCGGGGCGTCGCTGAAATAGCCGAAACTTGCGCTGAAGCGGTGGCCGCCGGAGAGGGTGTAGGATGCGAGGAGCTTGGCGGAGCCTGTAAGGAAGTTGCTGACCTCTGACTTGCCCTTGGAGCTAATCACGTTGCCCTTGCTGTCGTAGGAGGTGAGCAGGACTCCGTTGTAGAATATTTCCTTTCCGTCGTCGTCAAGTCCGGCAAAGAGGCCCTTGCGCACGAGACCTTCACGCCAGAAGCCCTCGTAACCAAGTGCGGCAGAGAGGGTTACAGAAAGGTTTCCCTTGTTGAAAGTTCCGTTTCCCCAAAGATTCGCGCGGCGTATCTGTGCAAGATAGTCATAGCCGTAGCTGTCGCCGAGACCAATCTTCTCGGCCTCGCCATGCTCAAGGAAATAATCGAGGTCGTTCTGGATGAGGGCGGCATTTGACGCAAAGTCGCGCTCGGCGAACTGATCGACATTGAGGTAGTACTGACCTCCGAGAAGGTCCGCTATCTTCTTGTAATTGCGTGTGCGGTTGATTTTTCCATTAATTCCGGCGGTAACGGTAAAGAGTTCGGTCAGATTCCATTTAATTGAACCTGAAAGGTTTATGTCATTCTGATCAACGTGGCGCTGCTCCTGGGCGTACTTGCTGCGTCCGTCAGGGCTGTTGTAGTTCACGTTGTACAGGCGGTCCCAGTTGATATGCTGGTAGTTGGCATTGGAAGCGACTCCCGGTCTCCACATTTCGAGCGCCTCACCATATTTGATGACGTTTGAACGGTTGTATTCGCTGTCATCCATAAAGAAATAGCTCGGGAGGTTGCGGTAGTAGTCCGGACGAGGATCAGGAGCATCGTACCAGTCGAGGGCCGTGTAGCCGTTAAATCCCGTTCTGTAGAGCAGCGTGGCAGATGCCTCGAAGCTGTCGGACGGGGTATAGAGGTAACGCAGGGCAATTACAGGCTCGAAGGTCTTGCGCACGCGGGCGTTGCGTACCTTGCCGTTCTGATATCCCCAGTTGGAGTTGTACATATTATCCTTCATAAGGTCGTAAACTTCCTGGGTGGAAGCGTTTTGCGCTCCCCTTTCTCCTGGTGTCGCAAAAGCAATCAGGGCAATGCGATGCTCGTCGCCAATCCTTTTTTCTGCACCTGCGTAGAGGGCGAAGTTGCGATAAAACACACCCTCGATCCAGTCGTTTCCACCAATCCTGGCAGAAGCGTTGATTGCGTAGGACCAGCCATTGTCCAACACTCCGCTGGCATAATTGACCATAAAGCGGAAACGGTACATTGCCGAGTTGCTCAACACGCTCATTCTCAAGCCCGGACGCACATCGGACGGCATTGCCGAAATATTGGTGACACCGTTGTATCCGCCTGCAGAATAATCGGCCGACTCAAGTCCTATAGTGCTTTCCTTGCTGCGCATAGCCTCATTGAGACCGCTCCAGAGCGAATACGGGCTGTAACCCGTAATTGCGTCATTCATAGGAACTCCGGCGAGATAAACCTCCTGTGACTCGGAGTTGTAGCCCCTGTTCTTGTACCTTACAGCGCTGAATCCGTATCCGGCGACATTGGTAAACACGTCGTTTGAAGCAAAAAGTATGGTCGGAGTGTCGGTATAGCCCGAGTCGTCCAGGTCAAATTCCCCGAAACTCGAGTCGTCCACCTCGTTTATCTGTGAGGCAGGCACGAGGGTTACGAAGATGAGGTCTCTGACAAGACCCTTTTCCACGGTTACGTTAACCTGTGTTTCTGTATAGCCCGGAGCGGCGACTATGAGGGAATAATTGTCATTTGCGAGGTCTTGGAAGAAGAACTTTCCATCATTTCCCGTACGGAGTTCCTGCATTTTGACACCGCCTTTTTTCAACTCCACGTTTGCGCCGGCAATCGGAGTGCGGCCTACACGACTTACAACCGTCGCCTTGATTCCCCCTTCCGACAAGGTCTGGGAAAATGCGCTGATGGACAACAATGCGGCTATCGCCGCAACGATGAATCTTTTCATTTTACTTGCTGATTACAATATAGGTAGGATAGTGGTCGGAGTATCCGCCGATGAAAGCGCCGCCTGAGAAAGTGCGGAAAGGCGTTCCCTTATACTGACCGCTCTGCTGGGTCATGAAAGGTTTCTTAAATACCCTGCCATAGTATTTGTTCTTGACAATTGGCCTGATCCTGAGGCCTCCTTGAGGTGCCACCGCAAGGTTGTAGTTGACCTGAATGATATCATAGATATTCCACTCTCCCTGATATGCAAGGGAACCGTAGCCGTCCTCGAGCATAATGGTGAAAGGATCGAAGAATTCGCCCGGACGGGTTTCTTCTATGGTGCGGCGGCCGTGCAGCCATACTGCCTGGCTGTCATCGGTAGGGTTGTCATTCATATCTCCCATCACAACCGTCTTGATTCCCGGATAACGTTCTTCCATGATGCGGCTGTGCTTGTAGATGATTTCGGCTCCGCGGGAACGCAGGTCCTGACCCTTGCCTCCTATACGGGAAGGAAGGTGGGTTACATAAATAGCAAAATGCTCACCATCGATAAGTCCGTGAACCATAAGTATATCTCTGGTACGGAAATAATCCTGGGCCTCCTTGTCAAGGGTGATCTCTACTTCGGTATCATTGAAGTCGAAAGGAATGCTCTCGCTGTCAAGATAGGTAAACTGCTCTGGCTTGTAGAGCAGGGCCACGTCCACGCCTCGGCGGTCCGGTCCGTCATAATGCACGATCTGATAGTTGGCATCTGCTATCTGCGGGTCCGAAACGAGGTCCTCAAGCACGAGACGGTTTTCTATCTCGCTGACTCCCAATATGGTATGATAACGCCCATTGTCATCTTTCATTGCCTTGATGACCTTTGCCATATTGGAAACCTTCTTCTGGTACTTCGCCTCGGTCCACTGGTTCTTGCCTTCCGGAAGGAACTCTTCATCGTTTTTTGCTGGGTCGTCATATATGTCGAAGAGGTTCTCAAGATTGTAGAACCCTATCACATAATTGCGGGTCGAGCCCTTCTGTCCGGCACAAGCGATGCCGGAGAACATAAGAAGCAAAGCCGACAGTATGATAGCTGACTTCTTCATAACTGTGATGATTGACTTGTTGATATGGTTAAATTGTAACATTCTCATTTCCACCAGCTATCTCTGGTGCTTTCCACCTTGTCGGCCTTTTCTGCACCAATGAGCGCAGGAAGATTGACAAAGAAATCATACCCGAGCTTGCGTTCAAGCTCATCTATGGTCATTGCCTGACTCATAACGTTGGAGTAGGCCTTATGTTCGAAATAAAAGGCAATTCCGGTATATCCTCCGGTCTGAGCCGAGATTCCTGCCGAGCCTCTTGACTTGTATCCGAGCAGCGCCTTGAAATACCCGGACGGAACAAGTACACTCTTGCCCTCGTTATCCCAAGCATAGGTATTGCTGCCCGTAATGTCCGCACCTGTAACAACATAGAGGGTATCGAAAGATTTGCTCCAGCTTCTTACCATTCCCTCCAGCTCAGCCCAGGCGTTCTGGTTGAGCTCGCCCCTCTGCGGGGTCATATTGGTACTGTAAAAAGTCGTTACGTTTTCGCTGTAACGCAAACGGTCGGCAGAAGGAAGCTGGTGCCCCCTGTCATAGCCGCCCCTGAATCCCTTATACAGCACAGGCTGACAATCGTCAGGAACCTTCGGATCCAGTCCCCACTCATCAGTACGGCTGCCGTTGCCCACAAGGTCGTCATTGAGAGGATAAGCCACCCACAACGAAATCAGGGCATTTGCATCATAATAAAACGAATAATTGCGGCTGTCATAATTCTTCGCCGCTATCTTCATCGGATGCGTAATGAAATACCTGTCAGCTTCCCCCTCCGGAATGGCCGGCAGCTCGAGCCAGGCCCTGACATAATCCGACTTGAGGCTCGTAACCGGTCCATTCGGCGAAGCAGCCTGTACAAGACGCACCTGCTGCGACTCCACGCCTGTCCCGCTGAAGGTAATGGTACAACTACGTTCCTCCGAGCTGGAATTCTCCTCCCAACTCATTATCACCGAAGCGTTTCCGCTCCCGCTGGTCTTATCGAAGCTCACCCAGTCTTCAGTAACCTGTATATTCCAGGAAACATTTGAAGTGATTCCTACGAACTGCTTGGAGGCCTTGTAGCCCAAGTCCGTGGATACCACGGTTACATCAAGATACCCTTTATCTGACGGGTCGGGTGTACATGAAACGGCAAGCGCTGCGACCGTACATAGTACAGCCGCAGCGATACCGCATACCAGTGCTTTAAACCGCATTGTTACTTTTTGATAAATACATATATCTCATCGATATACACTGCTCCGTTGGCTGAGATGAGAGTAAAGTTCCTGACTCCTTCCGGGAATTTGGCTTCCACCTGAAGAGGCTTGCCGCTCGAGAAAGTCCAGCTGCCATAGTTGGTGGTCCAAAGTGTATTGTCATAACTGGCCGTAGGCAGGGAAGTAGGATCGGCAATGAAAGGAACGGCATAGATGGTTCTTGAAGAAGAGCTCATCTTGCCTGAGTTGTATTTGAGTACTACCCTCTTTATGTCGGAGCTGAACTCCGGAGAAGAAACGAAGGACTGAGCCTTGTTGCGGAACTGAAGGAAGGTTGTATTTTTCTGAGTATTGACGTTGGCAGTCCAGGTTCCGCTTTCGCTTGAAATGGAAATGGTTTCATATGAGCTGCCTTCACCGATAGAGGATGCCAGGATCTCTTCATTGGTCAGGGTAAGAAGCGTCTCGTCAGCCGCCGGGGTAATGTCTGCGTCAGTACCCACTTCGCCGCCGCCGACATCTTCACCTACTTCAATGTCAGTCATAACCACATTGAAATACTTGCTTCCACCTGAAAGCCCGACATAATATCCTTTAACCTTTACGTTTTTGCCACTTGCCGAAGCATCAACTCCTATAGGAGACACAAGGCTTCCCGTGCGGGTTGAAGAACCCAGGTCGATATTGTAGTAGTTTCCGCTGATGGACAGCGCGCCCTCTATCTGGACATAGCCGAACACGGTAGAATAGCCGTCAATGCTGCTCTTGTCAAGCACGGTAGGTTCAGGGTGCTTTACTTCATTGCCACTGGAAAGGGTCTCGACAGTAAAGTTGGCAACCTGGGCAACTCCGTTGTGTTCGCTTGCATCACCGGTGACCTTGACCATATCGCCAAGCTTTACTTCGTGAGTACCGTATGCATAGTCATAAGAATCAGAAGTCTTGATGACGAAAGATTTTGAAGAAACAGCAACTACGAGTCCCTCTGCTGTACGTTTAGGTGTGGAAGGACCTTCATAGGAGAGAACGGTGGCATCAACCACTTCCGGCGTATCGTTGTAAAGCTGATATGCTCCGGTGAGCGAGATAATGCCGCCCTCGGCGAGCTTGCTGCCGTACTCTGACGCATTGTTAACTGAATAAACCAATACGCTTCCGGTGTCATCCTTGAGCGTGAAGCTGCAGTAATCAGCCTTGATTGTTCCGGTCACGCTTCCCGTCAGCTTGTAAAGGGTGTAAGAATCTTTCTTTTCAAGGAACTGACTTACCGTGAGAGCTTCGACATTGCCTTCCGGTGCGTTTATGCTGATGATCGTTCCGTCGGAAAGCTGATCCTGCTTCTTTGAATCGAAGTACGAATACTTTCCCTTGACGACAACCTCACTTCCGGTGTGAGCCTGATCCTTGAACTCGTCCCAGTTGTCCGGGAAAGGGCAGCAGACTTCGGCAGTTCCGTCATTGACATAGAAGCCATAGTATGAAGATCCCCTGGAGATGTTGCCCATCTTTCCCCTGAGGGTATATTCGTTCTCGGTGTCTTTTTTCTCGAGGAATTCGGCACAGGAGATTTCGCCTCCCGGAGCAACTCCGTCGCCGTCCTGGACGATTGCGAGGTCAGCGCGTGCGGTGGTTCCGATAAAGGTTATCACGCAACTTCTCGGCGCGTCGGCGTTGTCCATTACGCTTATGACGATAGTCTGGTCCTTTGCGGACGCAGCTCCCTTTTCAGGAGTGATGCTGACCCATTCCGGACGATTGAGTACGCTCCAGTCGCGGGTAGAGTTGAGGGTAATTTCCTGGGAACCGCCTTCCTTGGCAAACTCCAACTGAGTCTTGGACAATGTTACCGAAGGATCGCCCAAATCTGGATTGGTTTCTTCACAAGCCGCAAAGACAAGGATTGCGGCGGCGAAAGAAGAGAACAATTTCTTAATATTCATAATAAATAAGTGTTTTATGTGATAATGGACATCAAAGGTAATCATTTCAAACTACAAACACAAAAGCTTGTTACATAAAAGGCTGCATTGAATGACTTGAATGCCGGTCTTCCCCTGGACAAGAGGCATTTGACGAGACGGTGCGGCATAAAAATACAGATGGCCAGACAATCACTGCCCAGCCATCGAATCTATTCAGGTTTTATCTACACGTATATTATGAATAAAGGCATATCAACCCAATTATACACATACAAAGGTAAGGACATTTTTCGAAAAGTTATACACATTTCACTAAAGTTTTCCACAACTATGCAAAATCGAGCGTTATTATATGCAACACACTGACAGACGCCAGTAGGCCAATTGGAATCAGTGAATTGGACCGGGAGTCAGAAATTATGCTTATATTCGTGGCACTATTTAATCTTAAACGTTATGAAAAGGATTCTTAACCTACTTATCTGTACAGCGGCCACCCTGGCGCTTGCCGCTTGCGACCTGAGCGACATTATCGGCGGGATGGACAAAACAAGAAATTTTGCTTATATCCGCAACTCCACGGAACTAGACGTTGAGATACGGTACAGCATTTACAGTAACCCAATGAGTATCAACGTAAAAGCCGGAGAAGAAATCGAGATACCTGACACCGACAGATGGGGGTTGGTGCAGAATCCTGAGGATGTGGGAGAAGTCAGACTGGCATTTAACGACGGCAGCACACGGACGCATTACTGTACGGCGGATGACAATAACGAACCGGTCTTTTCGCCTTCTTCCAACAACATAATGGACGAACAGAGCTGGGAGCGCAGCAAAATCTCAGGCAACAAATACCGTAACACCTACACGATCAGATAAATACTACGCTGGATTGTAAAGGCAACGCAAGCAAGTCCGGACGCTGCCGGACTTTTCATCAAAGGCGCATCTCCAGGACAAGAACTTGCGAGGAAAGCAAAAAACCCCCGACACTCACATTTCCGAAGTGTCGGGGATTAATTATTGTTAAACGTCCGGCTTATTCAGCTGCAGGAGCCTTGTACTCGATGCAGTATCCGCCTGCAGACATCTGAGGAACTTCCTTGTAAACAGTCTTCTTTCCTGCTGCGGTAAGGGTACCGCCGACCTTGAGGTCGAGAGCAGAAACACTTGACCCATCAATGGTGGTAAGACGATAGAGGAACAATGAATTGCCGTCAGCATCCTTGATGGTAACGCCTACATTGTTAAACTTGTCGCTAAGATCCTTGATTTCTGTAATTTCACCACTGACGATGAACTTGGTTGACTTGTCCTCGGTAGCAAGGAACTCTGCAACGGTCGAAGCAGTGTACTGCTCGTAAGACTCTACATAGCCACCCTGAGCCATCTGAGGCTCTCCCTTGAAGTCGGAACGCAATCCGACAACGGTGATTACATCACCTTCCTTGAGACCGAGTTCCTCGATATTGCCTTCCTTTGTAATGGCACGGAAAAGCTTCACTGTTTCACCGAGACCGCCGGCAAGGACGATATCTGCATTGTGGTACTTGTCAGAAGCGGAAATAGACCTGATGGCACCTGTGATACGGTAAGGAGTAGGATCGCCGCTTTCCTTTTCAAGGAACTGTGCAACGGTCACATCCTGGATGTTGGTCCTCGTAACGGTACAGGTAACAGGCTCGAGATCAGGAGCAGAAAGTGTGATGACTCCGGTATCGCCTTCTCCGTCACCGGAAACTGAAACGACAACGGAAGCGCTCTCGCTTCCGGTAGTCTTGTCGAAGCTGATCCACTCTACGTCAGAGCTGAGTGTCCAGGTAACCTTGTTTGAAGTAACTGCAAGTTCGAAGCTTTCTCCTATAGCAACCGTTGCCTCTTCCTTGTCAAGCTTTATCATCGGTTTCTCGCTCTTCTTGTGTGAGATGTAGTAAGAATACATCGCCTCGATGACACCGTTGTATTCGCCACGGGTACCTGCGATGGTGATTTCGTCACCCTCCTGGATACCCTCTGCAGCCAACAGACCAACCTTCTGGTTAGAGATATCGGACTTGTATGCAAGACCGTAAACATAAACTGATTCGCCGGTCTTAGGATCCTCGAGATAGAAGTTGCTGTAGGTGGTCGGGGTCGTACTGTTTGTTACGATACCGGTAAGGATGTAGTAAACGGAAGCATCGACCGGTTTCTTGAGAAATTCGCCAACGCTGCACTCAAGCAGGCGTTCGCCCTCCTTTCCTGCCTGCTCGATAGTAACGGAGGCAGCAAGGGTTGAGCTGATGAAGGAAATCTGGGCCTTGCGGTTGTATCCGGAGTTCTCCGGAACGTTCACAACGACATCAACGACATCCTCTGAAGCGGAGCCGGAAGCGGTCTTGACGGTAATGTCATCAACCACATCAAGAGAAGTGCCCGGAAGAACGTTAGCCTTCCAGTCCTGGGTGGAATAGAGCTTGATTGTAACCTCGCCGCCCTCTGCGCCGACCTCGTAAACACTCTTGTCGGTAGCCATCTTCTGCTCAAGTCCTGACTCAGACTGGCAGGAAGAGAGCAAAAGCGCGAACGGAAGCGCGAGTACTGCTATTATTTTTGTGAGTTTCATACTGTTACGCTATTAGAAAATATAACGGAGGTTGAAAATGATCTGCCAGGTAGAAGAAAAGCCGTTGCTGACAGAGTAAAGTTCGGTGAGACGGTCTGAACCGTTCTTCTGATACTGGAATACAGGCTTTGCTCCGGTAGTGTAAACAGCCTTGGCGTTGGTAAGGTTGACAGGGATTGCATTGCCGTATCCGTCACCGGCGTTGATTGAGTAAACATTACCCCAGTAAGGGCTGAGAAGATTTGCAAAGTTCTCGACATCGACACCGAGCTGAACGGTATGCTTCTTATGCTTTGCTCCGGTGTAGAAATAGAAGTTCTGGTTGAACTTGAGATCAAAGGTGTGAACCCAAGGAGAAACGACAGCATTGCGCTCGTTTACGGAACCAGTATGTGACTTGAGATAGTCATTGTTCTGGATATATTTCCAGAAGTCCTCACACTGCTCTGCAGCAGAATATGTTACGTTACCCTCCTTGTCGGTTTGGTCCTTGAACGTCCAGTTACCTGTACCCCAACCCTTATCTCCGTAGAGGTCTTCGTAGGTAGGGATGTCGATAAGGCTGTAGTTGTATGCACCGTCACCAAATACATTGCTTACATAGTCGATGTTGGCACGGCCTCTAGGTCCACCGTAGTATGAAAGGGAAATCTGTGAGCCGAAATACTTGGCGTAATCCTTTGCATAGGAAACGTTTGCCACGATGCGGTGAGGCATTACATAGCTTGCGTATCCGAGCTCCTTGTTGTTGGTACCGCGCTGGCTTACAAGAGCTTTCCAAGCTGAACCCGGCTGGTCGCCCACACCGTCGATGATAACCTTGGAGTCAGCATAGGTGTAGGAAACGTTTGCGGAAAGACCGAAGTTGAAAGCCTTTTCCAGCTTGGCGGTGATTGCGTAGTAGTAACCGTTGTCCTTGAATCCGCTTACGTTGTTGATGAGGTAAGCATTGGTAATCTGGCTGTCATAGTAGCCGTTGTTGTAGTAAGGACGGGCGGCGATATCCGGAACCTCGATAAGTGAGGTAGGAGACTTGAGACCGATGTTGGATATGGTTACGCTATGGTAATCCTTCTTGTAAACACCCTCGACAGAAGCCTTGATATTGCCCGGAAGGGTAGCATCGAGAGCGATGGATGACTTCCAGGTGGTAGGATTCTTGAGCTTCGGATCCATAAGGGTGATGCTTGTAAGGTTCTGACCTGCAGCAACCGGAGAATATCCACCCGGATAGAGCTGGTTAAGGATAGCATTGCGGTCGTTGCTGATGTCAGGGATATTGTCGGTGCGGGTTACGGTGGTCTGGAGAACACCTGCATCACCCGACTGGCCTACAATCCATACGAAAGGAATGCGTCCTACGAAGATACCGGTACCTCCGCGGAGCACGAGGCGGCGATTTCCGAAGATATCCCAGTTAAATCCGATACGAGGAGAAACCGAAAGCGTGGTTGCAGGAAGGTCAACGGTGTTGTACTTTCCTGAAGGGTTGTTCACGGTAGGAGCAAAAGTAGCCTTCTCTACGCGCTCGTTGCGGTTAAACTCGAGTGAAGGATAGATAGGAAGTTCGAAACGGACACCGGCTGTAAGCTTGAAGTTGTCGCTTAGATTGATATTGTCCTGAAGATAGAACGAAAGCTGCTCGAAAGTGAAGTTAGGATACTCCTGTGCAAACGTAGCGTTGTTACCGTGGGTGATGGCGAACTGGCTAGGATTGTCGAAGAGAGTACCGGCAAGCACTGCATCGTAAAGAGCCTGCTCGTTTGCAAATTCGAACACGTATGCACCTGCACCCATTCTCTGGAATCCGTTCTTGGTATTGTTATACTCGAACTGGACACCGGCGAGAAGGTTGTGGATTCCGGTAGTGTAGGTAAGTTCGTCTGTAACGATGCCGGTACTTACGTCACGGAGGTTTCCGTATGAGAATGCCTCAGTACCGAAGGTGGTGTAGATATGGCTGTTGCCGTCACCGTTCACATCGTTCACTACGAGGTCAACATAAGGGAAATAACCTCCGGTTACGGAACGTGGCTCATACTGGTGAGAGTATGAAACGCGGAGAGTGTTTCCGAGGGCTCCGTCAAGGAAGCGGCTGTTGAGTTCGGCAGCGATTGACGAGAAGTTCTGCTCCTGGAAGTAGCGCGCACCCTCAAAGTAAAGCGCGTACATCGAAGTACAGCTTGAAGTTGAGAAGCTTGAGTTAGGAAGTCCGGTGCGGGAAGTGGAAGGAGCGCTGCCGAACTTGCTGTTCACCATATTATAGCGGATGTTGAACTTGTGGTTGTTGTTGATGTTCCAGTCAACACGCGCAAGGAGCTTGAGCGAAGGAGTCTTGTAGTTGTAACCGGTGTAGTTGCCCGGATCGTAACCGTAGTTATTGCGGAGGAATCCCTGAATGGCATCCATAACCACAGCTGAAGGATAGCAGTATCCGTCGTTTCCGTTTGTATAAACGTGCTCTCCGTCAACAAGTTTGCCGTCAGCACCAACAGTGCGCTCCGAAAGCTTGCGGGTAGGACCCGGCTCAACGCTCTGGTCAGCTTCTACATTGATGAAGAAGAAGAGCTTGTCCTTGATGATAGGACCGCCGACTGAGGCGCCATACATCAGGTACTGGTTGTCAGTCTTATTAAGACGCTCATAATCAGCTACCTGATAGCCCTGCATATCCTGGTTGCGGAAATATCCGTAAGCAGTTCCGTGAAGTTCGTTGGTACCTGACTTGGTGGTAGCGTTGATTCCGCCTCCGGTAAATCCGGACTGACGCACGTCAAACGGAGTGATGGAAATGGCCACCTGGTCAAGGGCATCGAGGGAAATAGGTGAACCGCCTGCAGGAAGGTTGGAACCGATACCGAATGCATTGTTCATTGCGGCACCGTCAACGGTCACATACGAATCGCGGTATGAACCGCCTCCGATAAATGTCTTGGTTCCTGAAACGTAAGCCTGAGGAGTCTGCTTGAGCAGGTCGTTCATGCTGCGGCTTACGGTAGGCACATTCATAATCTGCTTGGAGTTGAGTGCGGTGAGGGCTCCGGCACGGTCGGACCTCATATTGGAGGTACGGCTCTCGGCAGAAACGGTCACGGCCTCAAGTGAAAGTGACTCCTCGGTAAGGGTAACATCGATTACGGCATTGTCGGACAAGGCGACATTGATGTCGGTAATGATGGCGTCGGTGTATCCGAGGCAGGAAACGGTGAGCTTGTAAGGGCCGCCTGCGGTAATGTTGTTGAGACGGTAGTAACCTTTAAGGTCGGTCACTGCAAAGTACTGAGAACCGGTAGGCTGATGAACAGCTATTACCGTTGCGCCCGGCAGGACTCCCTTGTCATCAGAGACCTTACCGCTCATAGAAGAGGTGGTAACCTGTGCAAAAGCTGACACAGACACCAGCATTGCCGCGATAATCGGCAGAATCTTGTTAAATAATTTACTCATATTCAAATACTTGAATCAATATTCGAGTTATTGCCTCTAATTTACGGCTGCAAAGTTATTCACTTTTATCGAAAAAGCATAAAAACTACTCATAAAATCTTAAAAACGCTTCCCTTGTAACAAAAAATTAATACCTTTGCAATTCCTTATAAAAACCGAATAACGAGGAAAGATTTGACAAGCTTGCAACCTCGTTCTTAAAAAATGCTAAAAATATGAACTATCTCTTTACATCGGAGTCAGTCTCCGAAGGGCATCCTGACAAGGTTGCCGACCAGATTTCAGACGCCATTCTTGATGAATTTCTCCGCCAGGACCCCGACGCCAAAGTCGCCTGCGAGACCTTCTGCACATCCGGACTCGTAGTTGTAGGCGGCGAGGTAAAATCACGCCACGCCTACGTCGATATCCAGGAAACCGCCCGCAAGGTCATACGCCGCATAGGCTACACCAAGGCCGAATACGGTTTTGACGCATCTTCCTGCGGCATTATCAGCACGATACACGAACAGAGCGACGACATCAACCGCGGAGTCGAGCGCGCAGAACTCGCCGAGCAGGGCGCCGGCGACCAGGGAATGATGTTCGGCTATGCCTGCCGCGACACGGAAGAATATATGCCGCTCGCCCTCTACCTCTCGCACGAGCTTCTTAAGATACTCGCCGACATACGCCGCCGCGACCCGTCCCCGATGCCTTACCTGCGCCCGGACGCCAAGGCCCAGTTCACTGTCGAATTCTCCGGTAAACATCAGCCGCTGCGGGTGCACACGATAGTGGTTTCGACCCAGCACGACCCGTTCGACACCGACGACAGGATGCACGAGCGCATCGAGAGCGACGTCCGCAACATCGTGATACCGGAGCTGATAGCCGCGCTCCCCGAGCGGACGGCCGCCCTGTTCGGCACCGATTATATATTGCACGTCAACCCTACGGGCAAATTCGTCATCGGAGGCCCTGCCGGTGATACCGGTCTGACCGGACGCAAGATTATCGTCGATACCTACGGCGGCAGGGGTGCGCACGGCGGTGGAGCATTTTCCGGAAAGGACCCGAGCAAGGTTGACCGCAGCGCAGCCTATGCAGCCCGCCACATCGCCAAGAACCTCGTCGCTGCGGGAGTTGCGGACGAATGCCTCGTTCAGCTTGCCTACGCCATCGGCGTCGCAGAACCTGTCAGCGTATTTGTGGACACCTACGGCAGCGCGCACGTCAGCGCCCCTCAGGGCAGCGGAATCTCGGACGACAAGGGCGAAGCCACGGACGCATTCATCGCCGCAAAGGTCAGGGAAATATTCGACCTTAAGCCTGCCGCGATAATCGAAAGACTTGGCCTGAAGGCCCCGATTTACGAGCCGACGGCATCCTACGGGCACATGGGTCGCAAACCGTACACCAAGGACGGCCTGCGCTTCTTCGCATGGGAGGAGCTGGACTACACCGACAAGATAAGGAAGAGCTTCGGAATCAAGTAATTATCAAAGCATTAGTATGAAAGCATTTGGAACCTGGTGCAGACTATCCTGCATCTGCCTTGTTACTATGGTATCGGCCGCCTGCGGGAACGCTGAAAAGGGCTGGACGGAAGGAGAAAGGGCAATCATCGACAACGCCGACAGCCTGTTGCGTGTCCTCACCGTTGACTCCGAAGAGGACCTGGCAGTACTCAGAACCGTATGTACCGATCTCAGCGAGGATGAATTGGCCTCGGACCGCTATGACAGGCTCTGCGAACTGCTCGTCAATACCGTAACCTCACCCGAGCAGGACGGCGTCGGAATATCCGGACCTCAGGTCGGAATCAGCCGCAACGTCGTGGCAGTGCAGCGTTTTGACAAGGAGGGAGAGCCTTTCGAGGTATATCCGAACATAAGTATCGTAACGGCGCGCGGCGAGATGACCCTGAGCAGCGAAGGATGCCTGTCGGTCCCGGGGAAACGTGGCAAAGTGCCAAGATTCACTTCGGTGGACGTAAGATACCGCACTGCTGCCGGCAAGGACACGGTCGAAACCATCCAGGGATTCACCGCAATCATCTTCCAGCACGAATGCGACCACCTCGCAGGCAAGCTCTACACCGACTGCGCGGTGGAAGTCAGCGATGACGAAAGGTAGCAAGAGGGCTTAGTAGAGTTTACTTAGACCTTCACCCAGTGGATGCGGACTCCCGAGCGCTCCATTCCGCGGAACCAGGTCATCTGGCGCTTTGCGAACTGATGGATGGCGGTCGCTAGCTTTTCACGCATTTCACCATACGTCAACTGCCCCAGAAGATAAAGGGTAACGAATCTATATTCAAGGCCATAGCCGATAAGAGTCTCCGCAGGGACTCCGCTATCGAGCAGGCCTTTAATTTCTTCTACCATACCCTCCTGCAGTCGGGCATCAAGCCGCCTGTCTATGCGCTCGTTGCGCACTTCCCGGCTGACAAGCGTCCCGATGAAAAAAGAATTCTTCGGCAAAACAGGCAGGTTTTGCGCGCCTCCATCGGGACCGGACTCCCCGACGAGGATGCCACCATCTTCCGTACTTGCAGGCGGCTGGCTGAGAGGCT
>CAKMNE010000004.1 GCA_927798505.1 uncultured Bacteroidales bacterium | reverse complement strand
TGCCGTTCATCTTCAGGTAGGGCAGCAGTTCATCGCGGGTGAAAGCATGCTTGAGTTCGGAGAGCGGAAAGCTGGAAAGCAGGCGACGGTATTTCAACGCGGCCACCGCTATGCAGAACAGCAGGCCGCAATACTGCGCAATCACAGTGCCGAGGGCAATTCCGTTGAAGCCTATGCGCTTTGAGAGCACTATGCTCGCAGCTATGTTTACTCCGTTGACTACCAAGTCCTTCCACATTGAGGATATGGAGTCCTGCTCACCCACGAACCAGCCTGAGAAGACCTGCAGAGAGAGGGTCGCAGGGGCGGCCCATATCCTGACAAGGAAGTAGTCCTGCGCGAGGGAGGTCACTTCCGCCGATGCATGGGTAACAAGGGTCGCGAGCTTGAGAAAGGGCAGTTGGAGCGCGAGCAAGGCTATAGCGACTCCCAGGGCCACGCCCAACCCGCGCCATAGCATCTTCGCTGCGGTCCTGTCATCTCCCGCACCGTAGGCCTGGGCTGTAAGTCCGCCGGTGCCGGCACGCAGGAAGGCGAAGTTCCAGTAGAGCAGGGACAGGAACATGGAGCCTACCGACACGGCGCCGATGGCGGCAGCGGCGGAGACTCCGAATAGATGTCCGGATATGGCCGTGTCTACAAACCCGACCAAAGGAACCGAGATGTTGGCCAGTATGCTGGGAACGGACAGCCTGAGTATTTCCCTGTTGAGTTTCCTGTCCATCATTGTCTGAATTTGGTGTCCTCTTCGAGCATCCCGAGGTAGGAATTGTACCTTTCGGGGGATATGAGACCCTGCTCTACCGCTTCTTTCACCGCGCATCCGGGTTCGTGGGTGTGGGTGCATGGCACGAAACGGCAGTCGTCTGCTACGCGGAGCATCTCAGGAAAGTATTTGGAGATTTCGTCCTTCTCCAGGCCATAGAGTCCGAAGCCTCTCAGGCCGGGAGTGTCGATTACATAGCCTCCGCTGGATATGGGGTACATCTCGTAGAGGGAGGTGGTGTGCTTGCCCTGGAGATGGGCGAGGGAAATCTCTCCTGTCTTGGGGTTTAGACTTGGGTCTATTGCTTTGATAATCGAGGACTTACCCACTCCCGATTCGCCGCTGAACAGAACGACCTGGTCTTTGCAGAGCTCTCTTAAGGCGTCAATGCCTTCGCCCGTCCTAGCCGAGGTTTCGATGACCCGGTAGCCGGCATCGGTGTATATGCTTTTGAAGGCTTCAATCTGCTCGGGGGCTTCGTCACGGTAGAGGTCCACTTTGTTGAGCACTATTGTGGCGGGAATGCCGAAGACTCCGCAGGTGACCAGCTGGCGGTCGAGGAAAGGGAGTTTTACTTCAGGAAAATACAGAGTGACGATAAGAAAGGCCCGGTCGAGGTTGGCTGCGATGACGTGGGACTGACGGGAAAGATTGGTGGATTTGCGGATCAGGTGGTTCTTCCTGTCGAGTATTTCGGTGATGACAGCCGGATGCATCTCATCGGGCTCCTTTTCATATTCGAAGCGGACCTGGTCACCGACGGCCACCGGATTGGTGGATGAGCCTGCCGCGAGACGCACCTTTCCCCTCAGCACTGCCGGGAAAAGATTCCACTCCGGAAGGCGGCTCAGCATGAAGTGACTGCCTGCATTTTTGACAACTGTGGCGATTCCTTGTATCATTTATGGCAAATATAACTATATTTGTCGGGATTAACTTATCGCTTATGAAACATATGCTTACAGTTTTATTTGTTTTGTCCTGCATTTGCACGCAAGTCTTTGCGTTCAATCCGGACCCTGCCAACCTGAGCCGCAAAGCTCTCGGATTTGAAGGTAATGTAAGCAAGGCGGTACTCAAAAATTACGATTCCCCCGAAAAACAGGTCCTTAAGGGCACTACAACCTATGTTTTCAATGAGCAGGGCGAAATTCTGACCGTCAGATACGACAATGCCTCCGGGACTTATTCGCGACTTCATTTCTTCCAGAGGGACGGAGAGGGAGCGCTGCAGCGCCTTACCATCACCGAGAATGGGAAGCTGGACAGTTACGTGGTTTACGGCAAGGGAATCGAATCCCTTTATGGCAGAGGGGATTACCTTGTGTCGATTACGGTTGACTATGCCGGTGAGAGGTATATGTACGATGCAAGCGAGAAGGACAACTATCTGAGCCATCCGGAAAGATACATCTCGCGCAGCGAACGCCATTACGATTCCTGCGGCCGTCTTGTGAAGGAAATAGTCTATACACTTGGCGAAGAGGCTCAGCGAACGGAATACAGCTACAATGTTTTCGGCCAGATTGTCCGCACGGTACGTTATCTTGACCGCGAACTCGAATCCGTTACCGAATTCACCTGCGACCGCAGCGCCACTCTCTCGGTCGATGCCTCCGGACAGATACTCTGTTTCACAACCATCGCGCTCGAATACTTCGACTAATTACTTTACTGAATACTTCAAATAATTACTTCACTGAATACTTCGACTAAGGGCACATATTGCAGACTTTACCAGCAACACTTGTTCGCCAGCAACACTCGCGTTCTGCCACATCGCATATCCTGCCAGACACCCTCGTTCAGGTGCAGCAGATATTAACGTTCAACCCAATTTTCGGCACGAAGGCCCTCAATGCGGTCCATATGCTTTAGGTTTTCACTTACAAGAATGCAATTATGGGCAATTGCGGTACATGCAATCAGTAAATCAAAGTCTTCAATTGGTGACCCTTGGCAGGTCAGTCTTGCCTTTTCGCGTGCAAACAATTCTATCCCTTCACTTATCGGCAGCACCTCAATAGCTGCCACGAATTTTCCAACCGCCCCTTTGGGCACATTCTTTCCCCTTCGCAATGCCAGTTCTTCCCCAAACAGCAGTTCTGCTTTGGTGATTTCCGAGATGCAACAATTCTCCCATTGATGTTCTTGAATATGGTCTGCGATAGAGTGCTGTCCTCGGAATAGATGAATGCAGATATTGGTGTCAAGGAGGTATTTCATAGCTCTTTGATTGTGTTTTGAGACCTCAAGGAATAGATTTCATCCGCATCTGGGCCCCCATTTGCCCATATTCCGTTAAAGTCATACGCCGATACAGTTTTCTCAGATGCTTTCTCGCAAAGCAGCCTTTTGATATACTCCCTCAAACTCTCCCCCGATTCTGCCGCTTTGTTCATTAATGCCTTGGTGGTCTCCGAAGGCAGTTCGATACCTCCTATTATGCATGTGGCCTTCGAAGGCAGTTCGACGCCTCCTATTGTGCATGTGGTCTCCGAAGGCAGTTCGACACCTCCCATTATGCATGTGGTCTCACGAAGCCGGCTGTAGTTTTGTTTGTTGGCATACCCCGCGACATGAACACTATCTAGCACTCTGTCCTCAGCGCCGGAGATGGGGCAGGATAGCACTGCTGAAATCTCCGCCAAAAGATCTGACGTGAAATTGTGTTTTCCGCTCAGCCATTTGGTTACCTCGCTGGGTTGTCTGCCCATCTTCGTCGCAAACTCTTTCCTGCTCATCCCCGAAGCCTCAAGAGCATCGAGGATTTCTTCTGCAGTCCGTTTCCTCCGTGCAATTATTGCTGATTCAACACTTCTTTTCATTCCATCGGTCTTTGTTCTGAATACAAAGATAATGAATTTTAGTTAAAAATGAATTTATTTTATAGTAAAATTTGAAGATTTTGGCAATCGCCTATGACTTTGCCAATCTTTTGACTTTGCCAATCTCTATTTGTAGGATAATGATGTCTCGCATCTTCCTAACGTGACACGTCAGGCGCTAAAAGTGCGTGGAATGGCGTTTTTCGCCCTAACGTTATACGTCAGGAATACCAGGAAGTGCCACAGAGAGGCCTGAAGGGCAGGTTGGCAATTTCCCGACGTTACACGTCCGGAGCTAAAAGTGCGTGGAAGGCCGATTTTCATCCCGACGTTACACGTCAGGAAAACCAGGAAGTGCCACAGAATGGCCTGCATGGCAGGTTGGGGATTTCCTGATGTGATAGATCAGGAGCTAAAAGTGCGTGAGAGGCCGTTTTTCGTCCTGATGTGATACATCAGGAAAACAGGGATGTGCCACAGAGAGGCCTGCAGGGCAGGTTAGGGATTTCCTGATGTGATAGATCAGGAGCTAAAAGTGCATGGGAGGCCGTTTTTCGTCCTGATGTGACACATCGGGAACACCAGGAGGGGTCACAGAGGCTCGAAAGCGGCGAACAGACCACCAGCAAAGGTCACAGAAAGGTCAGCAAGGGCCACAGGACCACCGGCAAGGCCACAGAGAGGCCTGGAAGGCAGGTTGGGGATTTCCTAACGTTACACGTCAGGAACACCAGGAAGGATTACAGAGGGCCGAAAGCAGGCTAGTTCTCCTCCGGAAGAAGTTCGAAGTCCAGCAGGCGCTGTTCGAGGTTGGCGCGGCTGACGCGGATGCGGACTTCGTCACCGAGGCGGTAGACCTTGTGGGTGCGGCGGCCGCGCAGGCGGTATTTCTGCTCTTCAAACTCGAAGAAATCCGTCTTTATGTCACGGAGTGAAACCATTCCCTCGATGTGGGTTGGCTCCACCTCGACATACATTCCCCATTCGGTAATGCCAGAGATATGCCCTACATACTCCTCCCCAAGGTGCTCCTGCATATACTCCACAAGTTTGTACTTGACGCTTGTGCGTTCCGCCTCTGCCGCAATGTTCTCGCGGGTGGAAGCGTGGTCGCACTGCTCCTGGTAGTAGTCCTTGTCCTCGCTCTTGCCGTTCTCCAGGTAGGAGGACAGCAGACGGTGAACCATCAGGTCCGGATAGCGGCGGATTGGAGATGTGAAATGAGTATAGTCCGCAAAGGCAAGGCCGAAATGACCTATGTTGTCGGTGCTGTATTTGGCTTTGGCCATGGAGCGCAGCGCTATTTCCTTGAAAGGAGCTGCCTCAGGCTTGCCATCGGAATCGGAGAGCAACTTATTGATAATCACGGCTGATTTCGCTCCGGTCGGGTCCTTTTCCATCTTGTAGCCAAATCCCTTGGCGAAATTGCGAAGGCCTTCAAGTTTCTCCAGATTAGGCATGTCATGGATACGGTAAACGAAGGTCTTGCCCGTTCCGCTCACGAATTCGGCAACGCTTCGGTTGGCCAGCAGCATAAACTCTTCTATCAGCCAGTTGGCTTCGAATGAGTGCTTCTGGTAGATTTCCACCGGACGCCCGGTCTCATCGCAGCGCACCTTCATCTCCGGACGGTCGAAATCTATGGCCCCGGCCTTGCGGCGGCGACCCTTCAGTATGGCAGCAAGGGAGTTGGCAGTACGGATAGCCTCCACAAGATCCGCGCTGAAACCGGTAGAAGAAGCTATTTGCTCGGCAGTGCCCTCAGCCTTTATAACACTCTGGGCCTGGTCGTAGTCCAGACGCCAATCGGAATTGATGACCGTGCGGCCCATCCATTTCTTCCTGACCTTGGCATCGGGAGTCATCACAAATACCGTGGAGAAAGTCAGTTTGTCCTCGTGCGGTCGCAGGGAGCAAAGCTTGTTGCAAAGCTTTTCGGGAAGCATCGGCACTGTCCTGTCAACCAGATAGACCGAGGTTCCACGCTCGCGGGCTTCCTTGTCCACTTCCGAGCCGGGACGCACATACCAGGAAACGTCGGCAATGTGCACTCCGATTTCATAATTGCCGTCAGGCAGCGGCTTGAAGGATATGGCGTCGTCGAAATCCTTGGCATCCGAAGGGTCTATAGTGAAGGTCAGAGTATCCCTGAAATCCTTTCTTCCCTTGAGTTCCGCCTTGCCGATTTTCTCCGAAATCTTGTCGGCGGCATTCTCAACCTCAGGCTCGAAACGGTATGGGAGGTTGAACTCCGCAAGAATGGCATGCATCTCGGTGTCGTTGTCGCCGGGCTCTCCAAGCACATCCACAATGTGCCCGCGCGGGCAGTTGTCTCCCCTGTCCCAGCGGTCAACAAGAGCGGAAACCTTGAAGCCCTGCTGAGCGCCAAGCTCCTCTACCTGAGCAAGGACCACATCTATGTCATAAGGCATATTGCGGCTCTGCATCAGCACCCAGGCACTTGCTCCGACCATATGGAACACACCCACGAAAGGCTTGGTCGAACGCTCTATGATGTCAACTATCTCACCCTCTCGCCGGGAGTTGCGGACCTTGCCGCCCACGGACCGGCCGCCTTCGGAGGTAACTGCCACCCTGACGGTATCTCCATTCAGCGCACCTCTGGTCTTGGCTGCGCGTACAAATATATCTTCCTGCTGGTCATCTATTACGACGAAGGCAAATCCCTCACGGGTCATCTGGACTTTGCCTATGAACTGGGGGAATACTTTTTTGCCCTGTCTGCGCCTGCGCGGCTGGGGTTTCTTCTTCAATTGCTTTCTTGTAATTTTTGTTTTCATTTCGAATGCGCAAAGATAAGAAATCGCGTTTAATTTTACTATCTTTGCGCGGTTGTACAAGAACCAGTTCCAATGTCCGAGTATCACAATCCCGTCCTCCTCTCCGAGAGTGTGGATGCCCTGGTTCAAAACCCTGACGGCATCTACGCCGACGCCACTTTCGGCGGCGGCGGACATTCACGTGCCATAGTGGAGAGGCTTTCCGGCAAAGGACGTCTGATAGCCTTCGACAGGGACGCGGATGCGGCCGTAAACGCCATTCCGGACACAAGGTTCAAACTCATACGCAACAACTTCCGCTTCATCCACAATTACACCCTTCTGGAGGCTCCGGAAGGCCTGGATGGGGTGCTCGCCGACCTGGGAGTTTCCTCCCACCAGTTCGACACCCCTCAGCGGGGCTTTTCATTCCGCTACAGCGCACCTCTCGACATGAGGATGAACACGCTGGGAGGGATGACGGCAGCCGATGTGGTTGGCGGCTACACCCAGGAGGAACTGGAGAAGATCTTCCGCCTCTACGGAGAAGTGGACAATGCCCGCAGGCTGGCCCAGCTGATAGTGAGCGCAAGGGCCTGCACGCCCATTTCCACCACTGATGAGCTGGACAAGGCAATAGCCCCGGCACTGCCGTCCTTCGCGCAGCACAAGTATCTGGCCAAGGTCTATCAGGCCCTCAGGATAGAGGTCAACAAGGAGATGCGCTCCCTGGAAAAGTTCTTGGAAGGCGCAACCAAAGCACTCAAGCCCGGAGCAAGACTGGTGGTCATCACCTACCACTCCCTCGAAGACCGCATGGTCAAGAACTGGATGAAGGCGGGAAATGTCGAAGGAATAATCGAAAAAGACCTGTACGGACGCGCACAGGCCCCTCTCAAGCCGGTGGGACGCAAGCCCATCCTGCCCGGGGAAGAAGAAATCTCGTCCAACACGAGGGCAAGGAGCGCCAAGCTCAGGATAGCGGAGAAAATCTGAAATGGAAGAGAAAAAGAAGTTCCGGTTCAAGGATATATGGACACTGCTCAAAAACAGTTTCCAGGCCATACTCAAGGGGGAATTCCTGCTTAGGCTCAACATAGGGCGCTACTTCATCCATATTGCATCCTGCTGCCTGCTGGTCGCAGCCACAATATGGATAAGCCTCCTGATTGACAACACTTTGACCAAAGTTCAGAGAAACAGGTTGACAATCAAGGCGCAGCAGGATACGATAACGGTGCTCACCTTCGAGCTTTCGAAAGCTACCAGACGCACCGAAGTGGAAAAAAGATTGATAAGCATGGGGTCGGACCTGAGGGATGCAACCCGGCCGGCAAAAAGGGTTAAATGATGGCAAAAGACAGAAAGAACACGAACGACAGGGTAGGAATGGTACTTTACATTTTCTACCTGATTGTCCTTGCCTTGAGCGTATTTGTGGTCGTGCGTGTGCTGTACCTGCAATATGCCTGGCAGCCCAATCCCAGAATCGAGCGTCAGCTTACCCAGTCCGTCAAGCCTGTAATCCTCGAACCCAACCGCGGCAGCATACTTTCGGATGACGGCAGGCCTCTGGCCATGTCCTTCCCCCGCTACCAGGTCTATATCGACTGCCGGGTCCGCGATGCCGAATTCAAAAAGCTCAAGCCGAGCAATCGCAGGGACAGCATAGCGGCGTGGAAGCACCAGGTCTCCCTCCTGTCCAAGGGACTTGAGGAAGTCTTCGCCGCACAAGGCAAAAACGCCGCCTGGTATGAGCAGAAGATTCTGTCAGCCTACGACAAGGGCAGCCGCAGCCTTAAGCTGGGCAAGCCGATAGAAAAGGAACAGTGGGAAAGGCTTAAAACCTTCCCTCTCGCCAACAAAGGCAGGAACAAGGGAGGAGTGTGGGTGGAGCCCGTCCCTACCCGCAGGTATCCGTATGGGAATCTGGCGCGCAGGACTCTGGGCAGCATAATGGAGAACGAAAAGGAAAGCCACTACAGCGGGATCGACGGCAAGTTCAACTACACCCTGCACGGCACTGCCGGCAAATACTATGTCAAGCAGACCGACATGGGATACATACGCGACTTCGACAGCACCTTCGTAGCCTCGGTTGACGGCAACGATGTGCGCACCACCCTCAACATAGACTATCAGGACATAACGGATATGTCGCTGCGCCGCTACATCACCGACGAGCAGGACCTTGAAGAAGCGTGCTGCGTACTGATGGAGGTAAAGACCGGAGCCGTAAAAGCTATGGTCAACCTGGTAAGGGACGCCGAGACGGGCAACTGGTACGAGAGCAACAATGTGGCCGTCCTCAGGCAGGGCGAGCCGGGTTCGGTATGGAAAATCACCACCCTGATGACAGCAATCGAAGACGGACTTGTGACTTCCCTCGACCAAACCATTCCCTGCAACGGAGGATATGTCAAGGGCTACGAGAAGGCCTATGGAATAGACAAGCACCTGACGGATTACCAGAAGAAGCATCATACGGAGAACATCCCTCTGCGCTACTGCGTGGCCGTTTCTTCCAACAACGCCTTCCGCTACCTTGCCATATCGGGCTATGAGGACAGGCCGGAGGAATTCATAGGCAGGCTGTTCCAATACCAGCTCGGCACTTCCTTTGATTTCGATGTGTTCGAACCCATAACCACTCCATCCATACGCAAGCCTTCTGACAAGGGATGGCACAAGAACGATCTCGGACAGGTGGCTATGGGCTATGGAGTCGGCGTTACCCCTATGCACCTGCTGACCTACTACAATGCCATCGCAAACAAGGGCAAGATGATGAAGCCCTACCTGGTCGAGGACATTGAGAAAGACGGCAAGGTGATTGAAAAATTCGGACCCTCCGTGCTCAATCCCTGCATATGCAAGGAAAGCACGGCTGAAATGATTACAGAAGCCCTTTCTGCCGTTACCGACAAGGAGGGCACAGCCTGGAGGCTGGGGCACGCGAAATGTCAGGTTTCAGGAAAAACCGGCACCGCAAACATATGGGATAAAGGAAAATACACAGGTCCTGAAGGCCACAAGCAACAGGGCACCTTCGTGGGCTTCTTCCCATCCGAGGACCCGCAGTACTCGATTATCTGCACCATCTACACAAAGATGACCAAAAAGGATTTCTTTGGTGGAGTGATACCGGTAAAGGTGGTCAGGGACATAATAAACAGCATTTACGACATCGATCCATACTGGAATGAAAATATCTGAGATCATACAGGGAAGCAAGGCCACGTTGCTTTGCGGAGAAGCCGGCACTGAAGTGAGCAGCATATGCTGCGACTCCAGGAAGGCCCTCCCGGGCTCCCTTTTCATCGCAGTGCGGGGCACTGCGGCGGACGGGCGCGACTTCGTCTCTGACGCGCTCTCGAAAGGAGCCGTCGCCGCAGTCGAGACAGACCGCGAGGGACTGGCCAGAATGGCGGACGCCTTTTACGGCCACCCATCCCGCCAGCTCAAGCTGGTCGGCATAACCGGCACCAACGGCAAGACCACCACCGTGACCCTGCTCTACCATCTGTTCAGAGCCATGGGCTACGAGTGCGGGCTGCTCTCCACCATTGCCAACTTCGTGGGCTCCAGGGAAAGCGAAGCCGTCAACACCACCGCCGACCCGATTACCATCAATTCCCTTATGGCAGAGATGGTTCAGGCCGGATGTGAGTTCTGCTTCATGGAGGTCAGCTCCATAGGAGTGGAGCAGCACCGCACGGACTTCCTCGATTTCAACGTCGGAATATTCTCAAACCTTACCCATGACCATCTCGACTACCACGGCAGTTTCGCCGAGTACCTGAGGTGCAAGAAGATGTTCTTCGACAAGCTGTCCAAGGACGCCGTGGCCATAGTCAATGTGGATGACCGCAACGGTATGGTAATGGTCCAGAACACAGCGGCCAGCGTGATGAGCTACTCGCTTCGCAAGGCGGCTGACCACAGCGCGCGCATAGTGGAGCAGAGCATGGAGGGAATGTTGCTGCGTCTGGACGGCACCGAGGTATGGACCAGACTCATAGGCGAGCACAACGCCTACAACATACTCGCAATCTACTGTGCCGCGCTCGCCCTGGGTGCAGACAGGGAGGAAACCCTTGTAGGCATCAGCGCGCTGCACTCCGCTCCCGGAAGGCTGGAGACTTTGGCGGGACCGTCATCGAAGACGGTGGTTATCGACTACGCCCATACCCCGGATGCCCTGGAGCACGTTCTGGAAACCCTGCGCGAAGTGGAACCCGGACGGGAACTGGTTTGCCTGTTCGGCTGCGGCGGCGACCGCGACCGCAGCAAAAGGGCCGAGATGGCGGCTGTGGCCGAAAAGTACGCGGACAGAATCATAGTGAGCGCGGACAACAGCCGCAGCGAAAAAACTGAAGACATAATGGCGGAAATATGCACAGGCTTCTCCCCTGCCGGCAGGGCAAAGGCCATCTGCATGGCCGACCGCAGGGAAGCCATCAGGGCGGCACTGAGCTTTTCCGCACCCGGCGCGGTGATTCTGCTTGCCGGCAAGGGTCACGAGACCTATCAGATTACAGACAAAGGAAAAGAGCATTTCGACGAAAGGGAAATTTGCGCCGAGATGTTTGAACAAATGATGCAATAACAGATGCTTTACTATCTCTTCGATAAACTCAAGGATTTCGACATACCGGGACAGGGCCTGATGAACTACCTGTCCTTCAGGGCCATTGCAGCCAATGTAATTGCCATGCTTGTAGCACTTTTCTTCGGCAAAAGGGTGATTGCCTGGCTTCAGCGCAAGCAGATAGGCGAGACCATACGCGACCTCGGGCTGGAAGGCCAGATGGCCAAGACAGGCACCCCGACCATGGGCGGAATAATCATTCTTGTTGCCCTGCTGGCAGCCGTACTGCTGCTTTGCGACCTTGGGAACATCTACATACAGCTGCTGCTTCTGACCACGGTGTGGTGCGGAGCGCTGGGCTTTGCAGACGACTACATCAAGGTCTTCAGGCACAACAAGAACGGACTCAGCGAAGGCCGCAAGCTCGCCGGACAGTTCCTGCTGGGAGTCATCATTGCCGCAACCGTATGCTTCTCTCCTGAAATAGTGGTTCGCGAGCAGGTCACCCAGCCTTCAGACGACTCTCAGACGGAAGTGGTGGAAGGACAGAAGATTCAGGAAGACGTGGTCAAGAGCACCAAGACCACTATCCCGTTCGTGAAGAACCACGAGTTCGACTACAAGTTCCTCTCCCCTTTCAAAGGCACGATGGGATGGTATTGCAAATGGGCCATCTATGCGCTGGTCATCATATTCATCCTTCTCGCCTGCTCCAACGGAGCCAACCTTACTGACGGAATGGACGGACTTTCGGCGGGCACTTCGGCCATAGTGGCGGTGGTGCTGGGCGTGTTGGCCTGGCTCGGAGGCAATGTGCTTAATGCCAGCTACCTCAACATAATGTACATCCCGGCATCGGGCGAAATCGCGGTATTCCTTTCCGCTTTCGTAGGTGCGCTGGTAGGCTTCCTCTGGTACAATGCCTACCCTGCCCAGGTGTTTATGGGAGATACGGGCAGCCTTATGGTGGGCGGCATAATAGGCGTCAGCGCCGTGCTCATCCGAAAGGAACTGCTGCTTCCCATCCTCTGCGGCATCTTCCTCGTGGAGAGCGTTTCAGTGATACTGCAGAGAGGATGGTTCAGATACACAAAGAAGAAATACGGGGAGGGCCGAAGACTCTTCAGGATGGCCCCTATACATCATCATTTCCAGAAACAGAACATTCCTGAAGCAAAGATAGTCACCCGTTTCTGGCTTATAGGAATAGTGCTTGCAGTCAGCACTCTCGCTTTATTGAAAATCAGATAATTCATGTCCAGAATAGTAGTACTGGGAGGAGCTGAAAGCGGCGCAGGTGCCGCTGTCCTCGCAAAAGTCAAGGGCTTCGATGTCTTCCTTTCCGACAATGGGAGCATCAAGCAGGAATACAAGGATATTCTTGAGCATTGGGATATTGCCTATGAAGAAGGCGGCCACACGGAAGCGCTGATTTTGAACGCTGACGAGGTCGTCAAAAGCCCGGGCATACCCTACTCTGTGCCTATAGTGAAGAAACTGGAGGCTCAGGGCACCCATATAATCTCCGAAATCGAGTTCGCGGCGCGCTATGACAACGCGAAGAAAATATGCATTACCGGTTCGAACGGCAAGACCACCACTACTTCCCTGATCTACTACCTCCTGAAGCAGGCCGGTCTTAACGTGGGCCTGGGAGGAAACATAGGAAAGAGCTACGCACTTCAGGTCGCAACCGAGCATCACGACTATTATGTGTTGGAAATCAGCAGCTTCCAACTGGACGGCTGTTTCGATTTCAGGCCTGACATCGCAATTCTCACCAATATCACCCCGGACCATCTGGACAGGTACGACTACAATCTGGAAAACTATGTGAAATCCAAGTTCCGCATCATCCGGAATCTCGGGCCTGACGACTGCTTCATCTTCGACTCCGACGATGCCGTAACCATAGGCCACCTGGACAAAATCATCACCCAGGCCAAGATGCTGCCGTTTTCACAGGAAAAGGAAGTGGCGCAGGGAGCCTATGTACAGGACCGCAGGATTGTGATGAAATACAAGGAGGACGAGTCGGAATTCTATGTCAACGAACTGGCCCTCGGAGGAAAGCACAACCTCTACAACTCCATGGCCGCAGCCCTGGCCGCCAAAGCGGCCGGCATTGGCAACGGCATAATACGCAACTCCCTGAAGACCTTCCAGCCGATTGAGCACAGGCTGGAGCCGGTGCTGAGCATCAGGGACGTACTCTATATCAACGATTCCAAGGCAACAAACGTAGATGCTGCATGGTATGCGCTGGATTGCCAGACCAGACCTGTGGTATGGATAGTGGGAGGCACCGACAAGGGCAACGACTACAGCGTGCTGAACGATCTTGTAAGGCAGAAGGTTCGCAAGATAGTCTGCCTGGGCGTTGACAACAGAAAAATCCACGAAGCCTTCGAAGGCATAGTGGGAAAGGAGAATATGGTGGATACCCGCTCGGCCGAAGAGTGCGTGAAAACCTGTGCAAGCCTTGCAAATCCGGGGGATGTAGTGCTGCTCAGCCCTTGCTGCGCAAGTTTTGACCTTTTCACCAGCTACGAGGACCGTGGCGAAAGATTCAAGGACGCCGTACGCAATCTGTAATGCTATGACCAGTTCCTCATCCAAGAAATTATGGAATTTCATGGACCACGTCAAGGGTGACAAAGTGGTCTGGATTATCGTGCTCCTGCTGATGCTGCTGTCCGTAATCTTCATCTTCTCGTCCTCTTCCCGTCTCACCACGGCCGAGGTCAGCCGTCTGGACATAGTCAAGGACCAGCTGATAGTTATGCTCATCGGCCTGGGGCTGCTGCTGTTCACCTATTTCTTCCTCGGCCCAGAGTTCCTCAGAAAATGGTCCTGGCTGGGCCTGGTGCTGTCTTTCTGTCTGCTGCTGATTCTGGATTTGGGCGGAATCGGTCCCATCAGGGCCCCGGAAATCAACGGCGCCGTGCGCTTCCTCAAAATAGGCACCAAACAGCTGCATGTGTTCGAGGTGGTGAAGGTAGCTATGGTTATGTACTCCGCCTGGGGTGTCGACAAACTCAAGAACGGGGAATTCAAGCTCCTGGACAAACTCTCCGGGATGAAGAACCTGGGCTGGCTGAAGAAGGACTTCGTCCGCAGGATGATTGTTCTCTACATTCCACTCGGGCTTATCTTCGTAATGGTAATGAAGGGTTCCAACAGTGCCGCTGCCTTCATTGCCGGCATCATGGCCTGCACTATGGTTGTCGGGACGGGAGAATGGAAGGAGGCCGGTCTTCTTGTTTCGGGGCTTTTGGTAGTGGTGCTCTGCCTTTTCGGGATATACAAGATATCCGCCAATGCAGGGGTCGAGAAACCTCCATTCAAGCGCATAGGCACAGCCATTTCCCGCCTGACCCCGCACAATTACGAAAAGGAATTCCTGCTGGCGGGCGATGCCGCCTCCAGGCAGGAGGCCCTGGACAAGCTGCGCCAGCCATACAGCGCCAGGATTGCAATCCATCAGGGCAAGGGCCTGGGCAAAGGTCCGGGACAGAGCACCCAGAGATATGTAGTGCCGGATATGTCGGAGGACTATATGTTCAGTTTCATAGTGGAGGAGTACGGCTTGATCGGAGGGCTCATTGTGATGATACTCTACATCTCGCTTCTGGCAAGGGGTGTGCTGATAGTCAAGAGTTGCCGCAACAACATCTTTGCGCAATGCGCGGTGTTCGGCCTTGTGCTGCTGATTTCAGGGCAGGCTTTCATGCACATACTGGTGAATTGCGACTTAGGCTTGCTTACAGGACAGACCCTGCCTATGCTGAGCCACGGAGCCTCGGCCTTCATCTGCTTCAGCATAGCCTTCGGCATCATTCTCTCCATCAGCCGGACCTCAGCCAAGAAGGTTGACCAGATGACAAAGAACGCAGACCCTCTCGTCAACCTTATTTCCGACCTTGAGGACCAGCTTCTCGAAAAAGACGAATACAATGCAATATAGAAAACTGAGAGTAATCATAAGCGGAGGAGGCACGGGAGGCCACATATTCCCGGCCATCTCCATTGCAAACCGTTTCAAGGAGGTCAATCCCGAAACGGAAGTGCTCTTTGTAGGCGCAAACGGCAGAATGGAAATGGAAAAGGTTCCTGCCGCCGGCTACCGCATCGTGGGCCTTCCGATTTCCGGCCTGCAGCGCAAGCTCAGCCTCAGGAACATAGTGCACAACATAGCCTTGCCTTTCAAAACACTCTACAGCAGGGCGAAGGCACGCAGGCTCATAAGGGAGTTCAAGCCGGACATAGCCGTGGGCGTGGGAGGCTATGCGAGCGCGCCTATGCTGATGGCGGCCACGCGGGCCCATATCCCATCCCTCATCCAGGAGCAGAACGGATTTGCCGGGCTGACCAACCGGATGCTCGCAGGGAAGGTGGACAAGATCTGCGTAGCATACGAGGGCATGGAACGCTTCTTCCCCGCTGAAAAAATCGTGATGAGCGGCAATCCCATACGCTCCACCATTCGCCCCGCCACAGCGCAGATGAGGGAGCAGGCCCTGGCTCACTATGGGCTGGATGCCGGAAAGAAGCATATACTGATAGTGGGCGGCAGCCTTGGCTGCGGCACCCTCAACCGTACCGTAATGGCCTGGATAGAGGCCGGTTGCCCCGCAGGAGAGGATGTGCAAATACTCTGGCAATGCGGCAAATACTACGAAAAGCAGGTAGCCGCCTTCATGCAGGGACGCGAGCTGCCTGACATACGCTGGTCGGCCTTCATCGACAGGATGGACTATGCCTATGCTGCGGCCGACCTGATTGTTTCCCGCTCGGGCGCATCCTCGGTTTCGGAAATTTGCGCTTGCGGAAAAGCCTGTATATTCGTACCTTCGCCAAATGTGGCAGAGGATCATCAGAGGCACAACGCAATGGCTCTGGTGAGCAGGGATGCGGCAGAAATGGTAGCGGATGCGGACGCCCCGCAGCAGCTTATGGACAGGGCTATGGCTCTCGTCCACGACAGCGAAAGGTTGGCGGAAATGGAAAGGAATGCAGCCTCGATGGCGCTGCCGGACGCGGCGGCGGTGATTGTGGACTGCGCATACTCGATTTTGAAGTGAAAAGAGTTTATTTCATAGGAATAGGCGGAATAGGAATGAGCGCCATAGCCCGTTACTTCAAGTTCAAGGGACTTGAGGTCAGCGGCTACGACAGAACGGAGAGCGAGCTTACCCGCAAGCTTGAGCAGGAAGGGATAGCCGTGCACTACGAAGACCGCCCGGATTTGATTCCGCAGGACAGGGAGGACACGCTCGTGGTCTATACTCCCGCCATTCCCGCGGAGCTCGGCGAAATGCGGGCTGTGCGCGAAGGCGGCTACAAACTGGTGAAGCGCTCACAGATTCTGGGTGAAATCACCGATGGACAGTGCTGCCTGGCCGTTGCGGGAACTCACGGAAAGACAACGACTTCCACTCTTGTGGCACATATACTCACTGCCTGCGGTGAGGGATGCTCCGCCTTCCTTGGAGGCATCTCCCGCAACTACGGCACCAATATGCTTATGAGCCACAACAGCGTTGTTGTGGCAGAGGCGGACGAGTTCGACCGCTCCTTCCATCAGCTCCATCCGCAAATAGCCGCCATCACCGCAATGGATGCCGACCATCTGGACATCTACGGCGACCTTGAGCACGTGCAGCAGGCCTACAGGATTTTCGCTTCCCAGGTCAGCGGAGTGCTGATTCACAAGCTGGGCCTGCCTCTGGACAGCTCGGTGACCGCAGCGAAGATGTACAGCTACCACATCGATGACACGAGGGCCGATTTCCACGCAAGCAATCTCAGGCTGAGCCCGGACGGGCACTATACCTATGACCTTGTGACGCCTCAGGGTGTGGTAAAGGACATAAGGGTGGGAACGCTCGGCAGGCTCAATGTGGAGAACAGCATTGCAGCCGCTGCCATTGCCCTCTGCCACGGAGTTGACCCTCAGGCAGTGCGCGAGGCCACGGGCAGCTTTATGGGGGCCAAGCGCCGTCTGGAAGAATATGTCAATACCCCTGCACTTACCTTCATAGACGACTATGCCCACCATCCGGCGGAGCTAGCCGCAAGCATATCTTCCATAAGGGAAATCTTCCCCGGAAGAAAGCTTACCGCCATCTTCCAGCCTCACCTCTACACCAGGACCAGGGATTTTGCAGCCGGGTTTGCGCAGGCCCTGAGCCTTGCCGACAGGGTGGTGCTTCTGGACATATATCCCGCCAGGGAGCTGCCGATAGAAGGAGTTGACTCCAACCTGATACTCAAGGATATAAGCGTCCCGCAGAAGATGCTGCTGCACAAGGAAGAACTGCTTGACTGGGTGGAAAAAGACACTCAGGCGGATGTGGTGGTCAGCTTTGGAGCCGGTGATATCGACAGACTGGTGGAGCCGATTGCAGAAATATACAGGAAACGGATTTAGATTATGAAACGCGCAGTAAGAATCACATTGCAGACCCTGTTCTTCCTGGCATTCTTTGCTGGGATGGGCACGTTGCTGTACATCTCGGCCCGGAAGAGGCATCAGACCTCCTGCTCGGAGCTGCGCGTGAATATTGTCGGAGGAGAGAAGTTTGTCACGGCGGAGCAGATTAATTCCTTCATTTTGCGCTCCTACGGAATCTGCCGGGGAGAGAGAATTGATTCTATAGGCCTGGACAGGATTGAGCGTCTGATTTGCTCAAAGGACGCGGTAAAGGGCTGCGAAGCCTGGGTAACCGGCGACGGCGTGCTCCACGTGGATGTGGTTCAGAGAACTCCGGTCTTGCGTTTCAACAAAGCTTCCGAAGGCTACTATGTTGACGCTGAAGGCTATATCTTCCCCCTTGGAGACAATTACGAGGCCCCGGTCCCTGTAATAGACAGCGATTTGAAGAAGGGCTTTGACTCTGACTGGCTGCACAGCGCAATCGGGATGGTCACCAGATTCAGCTCAAGCCCCGTTTGGAAAGACAGGATTGTGGGCTATGAGGTGAATGATGAAGGGGATTTCATACTCTGTTCCGAACAGACCCGTTTCATCTGGGGCGACTTCTCCGATGAAGCCGGAAAACTCGCCGCTTTGGAAAAGTACTACAAACGCATTCTGCCCAAGTGCAGTGCGGACGACCCATACACAACAGTGATATTAAAATATAAAGGACAAATAATATGCAGGAAAGATTGATTGCGGCTGTCGATTTCGGGTCTTCCAAGACCTCCTTGTCCGTCAGCAAGGTCGATAATGGAACAGCTCAGGTTCTCTACTACCGGGAACTGCCTTCGGAAGGTGTGCTAAGGGGCAATATCTTCAATCCCAAGAAGGCGTGCGGACCACTTCGCACGCTGATTGCCGATGCGCAGGAATCCCTCGCCATCAGCATAAACAGCATTGCCGTTGCCCTTCCGAGATGGAATGTAAAAGCGGAGAGTGTGGAATTCTCCACCAGAAGAAGCGACAGCGACGAATATATCAGCGAGGAGGAGGTGGCTTCCCTCAAAGAAATGGCCCGCAACGACTACAGCGCAAATCTGCCTGCCGACTATCAGGTCTATGGGTCAGTAGCCCAATCCTACTCCACCGATGACCTTTTCCAGGTAAGCGAGGACGATGTGGTGGGCGTAACAGGCTCGGTGCTGACAGGACGTTTCCTGATTTTCTCCGGGCCCAAGAAGCCGGTCAGCAATATTGACAAACTGACCAACGAACTAGGGATTGCAGTGAGCGAGGCTCTGTTCGTCCCTGAAATCGAGGCAGACTGCGTGCTGACCGAGGACGAAAAGGAGCACGGAGTTGCCCTTGTGGAAATCGGAGGGGGCATTACCTCCGTTTCGGTGTTCTACAGGGGAGTGATGCGCAGCTATGCCTCCTTCCCGTTCGGAGGCAAGTCTGTCACCAATGACATACGCCAGGAGTGCGGCATTCAGGAATCCCTCGCGGAAAACATAAAGCTCGGCTACGGAGGCTGTATGCCTGACAGGCTGCTCTCTCTTAGCGAAAAAATCCTCCAGATCGAGGACAGCCGTACCGGTGACTGCCAGCAGTTGCCGGTCAAGTACCTTTCCGAGATTATCGGAAGCCGCATGCACGAGATTGCGGAAGCCGTCCTGCATCTGATCGGGGAAAGCGGATATTCCAACAATCTGCGAGGCGGCATTGTGCTGATCGGAGGCGGAAGCGAAATCCTCAGCTGCGCCTCCCTCTTTGCGGATATGTCCGGGGTGAACTGCCGCATAGCCTGTCCGCACGGAGGCGGAGTGCTGACAGAAGGCTGCGAAGAGATAGAGCAGACATCTGCAGCATCCCAACTTGCAATGGTTTCTGCCCTGAAAGACAATGTTCATCTCAACTGCGGAAATGAAGTTGCCGAACCTGAAACCGAGGCCACGGGAACGGAGGCCACAGAAACGGAGAGCGCCGAAACGGTGATTACCGGAGCAGAAAGCACCGGAACACTCTTCCAGGACGAAGAAATCTTCCGGCAGGAACAGGGCAAGAAGGGCAAGAAGGAGAAAAACGAAAAGAAGCGAGGCAAGAAGAAGCTTTCCTTTGTATCCAAGCTGGCAACAAATGTCGAGGGCCTCTTCGAATCACTTGGTTCATCCGACGATGACAATGAAAAGGAATAAGCGATATGATGGAAGACAATATTATGATAGCGCCTGTTGACTGGCCTACTTCGGATGCAATAATCAAAGTGCTCGGAGTCGGTGGAGGCGGATGCAATGCAGTCAACTACATGTACCGCAAGAACATCCAGGGTTGCAGCTTTGTTGTCTGCAACACCGATGCCCAGGCCCTGGGACGCAGCGAAGTCCCTGTGAAAATCCAGATGGGCAAAGGTCTGGGAGCAGGAACCAACCCTACCAAGGGTCGCAATGCGGCTATTGAAAGCCAGGACGAAATTGCGCTCAAGGTGCTTGATGACAACACCAAGATGCTCTTCATCACAGCCGGAATGGGTGGAGGCACCGGCACCGGAGCCACTCCGGTCATAGCCAAGCTTGCCAAGGACAAGGGAATCCTGACCGTGGCCGTTGTTACCCTGCCTTTCCGCAATGAAGGACGCGAGGTTCTCTCCAGGGCGGTTGACGGCATACACGATCTGGAGAAGAATGTGGACAGCCTCATCATCATCAACAATGAGAAGCTCTACGAGTTCTTCGGGGACCACCTCATCCAGGATGCCTTCCCTAAAGCGGACGAGGTGCTGGCCACTGCCGTAAGGGGCATTATTGAAATCATCAAGAAACCAGGCTACATCAATGTCGATTTCGAGGATATACAGACCATGATGCGCGGCAGCGGAATGGCTCTGATGGGGTGCGGAACCGGTAGCGGTCCAAACCGCATCGACGATGCCATCAAGCAGGCTTTCGAGTCACCTCTGCTCAACGACTTCGACCTTAAGACGGCCAAGAACGTACTCGTCAACATAACCTCAGGCAACAACGAAAAGGGATTGACGATGAACGACTTGAGCGAAATCAACGAGAAGATAGCCTCCTACACCGGAGGAGCCAACAATTTCAAGCACGGACTCATTTGGGATGACGACCCGGAAATCGGGGACACCATTCACATCACCGCAATTGCAACAGGCTTCAGAATCAATGCCGTTCTGGGCCCGGACGTGGATGCAGGCACCATCATTCCTATAACTTCCGACTATGTCTTTGACAAGTCAGGAGGCAAATCGATTGAAATTCCACTGGATACGACCTCACATATAGGATTCAACACAGCCGCAAACAAGTCCAGATTCAAGTACGATCCGGAAAACCCGCCCGTACTCCTCACCACAGAGGACAGCAAACTGGGGGAACTGGAACTCACACCTGCAATCAGAAGAATACAGAAATGAGAAAGACAAGAGTAAGATTTGCGCCATCCCCTACCGGACCTCTTCATATGGGAGGGGTGCGCACCGCACTTTACAATTACCTTTACGCCAAGCAGAACGGAGGTGACTTCATCATCCGTATCGAGGATACCGACTCCCATCGCTTCGTGCCGGGAGCGGAACAGTACATTATCGAAGCCCTGAACTGGTGCGGCATCATCCCCGACGAGGGAGTGGATGAGAACGGCAAGGTGGTAGAGACGCCGAGCGAGCGCCATCCGCATGCACCATATCGCCAGAGCCAGAGGCGCGGCATCTACCGCAAGTACGCCGAGCAGCTGGTTGAGGCGGGCTGGGCCTACTACGCCTTCGACTCCTCCGAGGAGCTGGACGCAAGGCGCGCCGAGGCCGAAAGCCAGGGCCAGACCTTCATCTACAACTACGAGTCCCGCAAGAGCCTGCGCAACTCCCTCACCCTGCCTTCCGACGAGGTGGCAAGGCTGCTCTCCCAGACCAGCGACTGGACCGTGCGCTTCAAGATGCCTGAGGACAGAGTAGTGGCCATGGACGACCTGATCCGCGGACACGTGGAGGTCAACACCTCAACCCTGGACGACAAGGTGCTTTGGAAAAGGGCCGACGAGCTGCCGACCTACCATCTGGCCAACATAGTGGACGACCATCTGATGGAAATCACCGAGGTCATCCGAGGCGAAGAGTGGCTGCCTTCCCTGCCGCTGCACTACCTTCTCTACGAGGCTTTCGGCTGGCAGGACACTATGCCGCGCTTCGCGCATCTTCCGCTTCTGCTCAAGCCTGTGGGCAACGGCAAGCTCTCCAAGAGGGACGGCGACAAGATGGGCTTCCCTGTCTTCCCTCTCAACTGGGTGAACTCCGACGGCGAGACCTACCACGGCTACCGCGAGGACGGCTACTTCCCTGAGGCCTTCGTGAACCTGCTGGCCATGCTCGGCTGGAATCCGGGCACGGAGCAGGAGCTTTTCTCAATGCAGGAGCTCATCGAGGCCTTCCGCATCGAAAAGGTGGGCAAGAGCGGCGCGAAGTTCAATCCGGACAAGGCCAAATGGTTCAACAAGGAGTACCTGCGCGCCAAGAGCGATGAGGAGCTCGCTTCGCTCTATGAGCCTGTGCTCAAGGCCCACGGCGTAGAGGCGGACCCTGCCTATGTGGAAAAGGTTGTGGGTCTCATCAAGGACCGCGCTACCTTCGTGGCGGACTTCTGGACCATAGCCCCTTACCTCTTCGTGGCTCCTTCAGACTATGTGGAGAAGGACCTGCGCAAGTTCGGCACGCCTGAGAACTGGGCCATGGCTCACGAAGCCATCACCAGCGGCGAGGACCTGGAGAGCTACATACGCGGCCGCGAGTGGCCTATGGGCAAGGTTATGAACTGCATACGCCTGGCCCTGACCGGCAGCGGCTCCGGACTCGGGATACACGAAATCATCAGCTGCATAGGCACTCAGGAGGCAGTGCGCCGCGTCGAGGTGCTTGGCGGCATAATCAACGCTTGATATGAAAATAGGAATCTGCAGCGACCACGCGGGCGTGGAGTACAAGGCGAAACTGATAAAGTTCCTGGAGCGCCGCGGCATCGAGGTTGTGAACTTCGGCACAGACTCTACCGAGAGCATGGACTACCCTGATGTCGCCCACCCTCTGGGCTTTGCCGTCGAGAAGGGGGATGTGGATCTGGGAGTGGCCCTTTGCGGTACAGGCAACGGCATGGCCATCACGCTCAACCACCACAAGGGAGTGCGCGCCGGCCTGGCCTGGAACGTGGAGGTAGGCAAGCTCGTGAAGGAGCACAACAATGCCAATGTGCTTGTGATGCCGGCCCGGTTCATATCCTACAGAATGGCCTGCGCAATCCTGCGCGCCTGGCTGGACTCTGAATTTGCGGCAGGAAGACATCTCAGAAGAATTGAAAAGATCCCCGTTCAGCAATAACATCGAGGATTATCCGGAAGGCATAATCCTCCCAATAGACAAGCCTTACCGCTGGACTTCGGCGGATGTGCTCCGCAAGGTCAAGTATGCGGCCTGCCGGCATTTCGGGAAGAAAAACCTGAAAGTGGGGCACGCCGGGACCCTGGATCCTCTGGCCACCGGCATACTGCTGGTGTGCATAGGTTCCGCCACCCGCAAGGCCGAGGAGCTGCAGCGTTCGCGCAAGCAGTACCTTGCCGGAGTGTCGTTCGGCGCCACTACGCCCTCTTATGACCTGGAAAAGGACATTGACGCCCAGTACCCTCTGGATGGGGTGAGCAGGGAGGCGCTCGAGGCTGTACTGCCCTCCTTCGAGGGAGAGCAGGAGCAGGTGGCGCCGCTCTTTTCCGCCAAGTCGGTCGATGGGGTGAGGGCCTATGAGCTGGCGCGCCATCGCCTGCGTGAAGGACTGCCGCTGGAAGACACTGATATCATTCAGGCAAACCGCATCACCATCTACTCTCTCAAGATGGAGCAGTGGATGGACTCCGCCCCGGAGCAGACGGTTTTTGACGACGGGAAGGGACGCATCAGGGTTGCCGACATTTCGGGCCGCAGGCTCCCTACCGCTATGCTCAGGGTGGACTGCTCGAAGGGGACATATATCCGCGCACTCGCCCGTGACCTTGGAGAGGCGCTCGGCAGCGGGGCCTTCCTCAGTTCGCTTCGCAGGACGGGCAACGGAGGTTTCACTATCGAAGAGGCACTGACTCTTGAAGAGGTAATGGAACTGTTTAACCAAGATGGAAGAAACTAAGAACAATCTGTCTGAAGCCCTTGAGGTGGCCGCTCAGGCAGGCCACGTGCTTCTGGAAAACGGAGCTGAGATTGCCCGCGTGGAGGAGACTATGGAAAGGATTTCCTCCCACTACGGCGCGACCCAGAGCAATTTCTTCGTGCTGAGCAATGGTATTTTCACCACCGGCAATGCCGGAGGAAGTGAGCGTTATGCCAATGTGGAGTATATCCCGCTGAAGGGCGCCCAGATGGAGAAGATTGCTGAAATCAACCAGTTGTCCAGGGATATTGCCGCAGACAAATACACTCTCCGGGAGGCGCGGCTCAAGGTGGAGGAGATCCGCCGCAAGCCCGCAAAGCCTTTCTGGGAGCAAGTTTTGGGTTCGGCTTTCGGCAGTGCAGGCTTCTGCATTCTCTTCGGGGGCGGCTGGCTGGACAGCGCGGCTGCTTTCGTGGTGGGCCTTCTGGTGTGGGCTGTGGTGCTGCTGATCGGGAAGCCGGGGGTGTCGAAGATTGTGGTGAACATTGCCGGTGCGGCTTTTGCGACCGGGCTTTGCTTTGCTTTCCAGAGTTTTGGCTTCGGGGAGTCCCTTCCGAACATGATTATAGGTTCGATTATTCCTTTGATTCCTGGGGTGCCTTTTACCAATGGCATCAGGGATATCGCCAATGAGGATTACATTGCAGGGATGACACGCCTGCTGGATGCACTGTTTGTGTTCCTGGGGATTGCACTGGGAGTGTGTCTGGTGTTCCTTTGC
>CAKMNE010000003.1 GCA_927798505.1 uncultured Bacteroidales bacterium | reverse complement strand
ACGAAGGCGGCATAATCCTAAGTAAAAAGCCGCCGGAGTGGCGCCTGTCCCCGCCGCATCCCTCGATTAGTCTCGTGGCAATCTCCCGGCCGCAACAACGATCTGCGTCAAATGCTGCTTAATCCAGCCGGTTGACGCTCAGATAGTCAAGGCCAAGAGACTTCAGGAGGGAGGCCTGGGAGCTGTCCGAGGCCATTTCACCGCACATTCCGCACTCGATTCCGTGTTGATGTGCTGCCTCGACTGTCATAGAGATGGCCTTCAGAACGGCAGGGTGGCGGTAGTCGCATAATGCGCTGCAGGCACTGTTACCGCGGTCAGCCGCCATAATGTACTGGCTAAGGTCATTGGTGCCAATGCTGAAGAACGAACACAATTCCGCAAGTTCAGAGGCCTCAAGGACAGCGGCCGGAGTCTCAATCATAATTCCCAGCTCGATATCCTTATTGTAAGGAAGTGCCCTTTCGTCCAATTCACGCATACACTCCTCCAGCAGAGTCCTGGTGCGGACAATCTCCTCCCGGAGGCACACCATAGGCAGCATGATCTTCACCTTGCCCCTTGCGGAAGCACGCAGAATGGCCCTTAGCTGGGTCTTGAAAAGCTCAGGATTCTTCAGACAGAAGCGTATTCCCCTGATGCCGAGGTTCGGATTTTCCTCCGCAGGCAAAGTCATATAAGGCAGTCCCTTGTCTGCACCAATATCCAGAGTGCGTATGGTCAGAGGACGCGCCCCGCAGAGCTCCGCTGCTGCGGCATAGACGGAGTACTGCTCCTCCTCATCCGGAAGCCGGGTCCCGGCCATATAGATGAATTCACTCCTGAAAAGGCCTATCCCGGCGGCACCGGCTCTGATTGCCCGTTCCACATCCTCCACCGAGCCGGCATTGCACATCAGTTTGATTCCGTCGAAACACTCCCGTATGCTCTTCCGCTTCAATGCTCTGCGACGGAACTGCTCCAGAGTCTCGGAATCCGGATCCTCGATAATGGAAGAGCTCTCCGAATCGATGAGCACTCTGGCCCCGTTCCTGATATCCGTACAGGCGTCAACCCCTACTGCTGCCGCGATTCCACGACCGGCGGCAATAATGCAAACGTGGGAGGTGCTGCTGCCCTTTGATGTGACAAAAGCAGCGACCCTGTCCAGGTCCATAAGTGCAGTGTCCGAAGGGTTTATATTGTCTGCCACAATCACCGCAGCGTCGGGCATATCTTCAAAACTCCTGTCCTCGCGCCCCTCGATGAGGCGTAGAAGCCGTCCGAAAACATCCCTGACGTCATCGGCGCGGGCACGGAGATATTCGTCATCGATATCCGCAAACATCCTGCATATCTCTTCGCAGGCGGCGGTGCAGGCCTCGGCGTCAGCCATCCCCTCCGCGATATGCGTCTCCACGCTTTCACGAAGCATTGGGTCCTCCAGAATTTCCAGATGTGCCGCGAATACTCCGTCTCCGCAATCCTTGTCGGCAAGTTGGCGGAGTTCCTCCCCGGCCCGTTCCATCGCTTCATCGAAGCCCAGACCGTCACGGGCGGCACAATGCCCGGAGCCAAGAACATAGGCGACACCCTCGGCGCTGCCCTGTATCCTGGCTTTCGAGTGATATGTTTTCATTTGAATATCAATCCTTTATGTCTGCAATGAAGCGGCAGATACTCTCCAGGGCTGCTGACTCTTCCCCAGCGGATGCTGCCTCTGCCCTCACAGTCACGGCACTGCCGCTCTTGAGTCCCAGCGCAAGCAGTGAAAGCATACTGGCTGCATTGGCGCATTTGCCGCCGCTGCAGAGAGTCAGTTTGACTGGAGACAGGCTCTTCGCAAGCTTTACCAGTTCGCCGGCCGGCCTTGCGTGCATTCCGTTAGGCGCCTCGAGTGTGATTGTCTTTTCGGTCATATAGCTTTGCTCAATATTTCATATATCAGTTCGGGATCGTCGCAGCTCTGCAGCGTCTCAAGCGTCTGCTCGTCCTCCAGCGCGGCTGCAATGCCTGAAATTATATCCAGATGGCTGTCGCCTGCTCCTGCAATGCCTATTACGAGGCGGGCCTTCTCCTCTCCGAAGTCCACGCCCTCAGGGTACTGCAGTACGACAACTCCGCTGCGGAGCACCTTGCCCTTGGCCTCGGATGTGCCGTGAGGTATGGCAATTCCCATTCCCATATACGTGGTCTGGAGCTTCTCCCTCTCGATCATTGCGTTGACATAGCCCAGCGTGACGCAGCCACTGTCAACGAGCATCTTTCCGGCGCGCCTGATGGCCTCCTCCTTCGATTCGGATGGCAGTCCCGTGCGTATGTTCCAAGGCTGAAGCACCCCGCTGAGCCGTTTCAGAAGTCCGTCCAGACCGCTGTCCTCGAGGAAGTTTTCGATTACAAGCAGTTCCGCGGCCGCCTTTCCGTCAGCATCCTTGCGAATATTCTTCAGTGTTCGATCCGCAAGCACTTTCTGGCAGACCACGATATCCGCATCGGAAGGAATATTGTCAACCGGGCTGTTGCAGACATCGATATTCAGTCCGGCATCCTTAACTCTCTTGCGGAAGCGGGTGGCTCCCAAAGCGCTGGAGCCCATTCCGGCATCGCAGCAGAAGACTATCTTTGAAACCCTACCGCTTCTTTCCGTCCTGTTTCCGCCAGCGGAATCCTGCTCGTCACTTCCGTTGAAATCCGGCCTGCGTCTGATCATAGGCCAGGCCAGCAGGAAGGACACCAGCGTGCCTATAGCGACTCCGGCCAGTCCGGTAAGCGCCGTACCCTTCGGCGACATAAGCAATATGGATATCAGACTTCCGGGGGAAGCCGGGGCGACGAGGCCGAAGTCCACGAGAGTGTAGAAGCTCAGGGCGCATATATTCCCGACCATTACGGCCAACAGCAGTATGGGACGCGCAAGGACGTAAGGGAAATAGATCTCGTGGATGCCGCCGAAGAGCTGTATTATAGCGGCTCCCGGAGCGGACTGCCTTGTCGCACCTTTCCCGAACACCCAGCAGGCCAGCAGTATTCCAAGGCCCGGCCCCGGATTCGGGTCCACGAGGAAAAGCATCGAGTGGCCCATCTGTGAGGCCTGCTCTATGCCCAGCGGAGTCATTATGCCGTGATTGACGGCATTGTTGAGAAACAGAACCTTGGCAGGATCGACCAGCACGGCCAGCAGAGGATTCAGCTTGTGGGCCAGCATCCAGTTGACTCCGTTGCTTATCGCCTCCGTGAGCCAGGACACCGCGTGCCCTATGAGCAGATAGCCGGCTATGGCCAGCAGCATCGCTATGATGCCGAGGGAGAAGTTGTCCACCAGCATCTCGAAGCCGGGCTTGATACGCCCCTTGACCATCTCATCCCAGGTCTTGATATATAATCCTGCGAGAGGGCCCATTATCATTGCCCCGATGAACATAGGTGTGTCACTGCCTATGATCACACCCATAGTTGCGACGGCTCCTGCCACTCCGCCCCTTACGCCTGCGACGTTGCGACCGGCCGTATATGCGATAAGCAGCGGCAGCAGGTAGCGCAGCATAGGCGTCACCAGCTTCGCGATATGCTCGTTCGGCCACCAGCCGTTACTGATGAATATGGCGGTAATCAGGCCCCAGGCAATGAATGCCCCGATATTGGGCATCACCATGGCGCTCAACTTGCGGCCGAAACTCTGTATGCCTTCCGCTGCCATTTCTATGGAACTGTCAGTTTATTTGATGCTTTCTTAATATTTTACCTTGATCCAAGGCGCATTCTTCTCCATCCAGGTCTTGACGGTCACAGGCACGTCCGTGCACATACGGTCGCAGCCGAGATAGGCACCGAGCATAAAGTCCTCCACGCTCTGACCCGGCCAGAGGCTGACGGTGATACCGGCCTTGTGTGCCTTCTCAACGGCCTGACGCGAAGTGCCCTCCATCTTGCAGCCGAGTGTATATATTCCTACGGTCTTGGCCATAGCGATGGTCTCGTCGTTGATAGGCTTGCTGATGATAAGCAGCAGTTCGGCTTCCGGGTGGTAGGTCTGGAGATAGCGCAGACCCCTGTAGTCGGATGAGGTGAAAACGAACTGTGAGCCCTTGGACTGAATGCTCTGCACTCCCTTCCATACTTTCTCGACATATTCCTCAAGTCTTTCCTGAGGATAGGAGCTCTCCGGCTTGGTCTTGAATTCGAATTCCACATAGAGACTGTCCTTTCCGTCAAAGAAACGGCAGAGTTCGTCGAAGCGGAGTATGCGGTTGCCCTTCTTGGTCCTAAGCTGGTCGATTTCGGCCGAAGTCTTCTCCTCGAATACGCCCGTTCCGTTTGTCGTGCGCTCCAGAGTGTTGTCGTGGGTGATGTAGAGAACACCGTCCTTGGTCATCCTGATGTCCGTCTCGAAGCCGGTGTAGCCTGCATCCCAGCTTTCCTGGAAGGCCAGCAGAGTGTTCTCGTCGCGTTCAAGCCGGCCTCCCCTGTGTGAGAAGGCACGTATGGTCTGGGTCTGCGCGTAGGCGGCGCAGCAAAGCAAAAGGGCGAAAATGCCGATGATTGTCTTTTTCATGATATCTGTACTTTATTTCCCTCTCCCGGCTATGGCCGCATCCTGAAGGGCGTGCAGAGTCGCACGGTCCCAAGGCAGGCCTATGAACTGCGAAGGGTAGTCGGTTTCTATTATATCCGGTTCGGCGAGCAGTTCGCGCATATAGGCGATGCGGCGGTCCGACGGCTTCTTTACCTTGTCGGCGGAACCGGTTATCGAAGTCATGGTCATAACTCCGTTTTCGTGGAGTTTGTCATATATCTCCTGCATCTGCGGGTCCACTGCAAGGCGTATGTATGCCATCAGATAGTTCCAAGGTATGCCGCTCTTCTCGTAGGCCTCGTACATCTCGGGACTGCTGATCTCCACGCAGAACATAACGTTGCGTATGCCCCTGTTCCAGTAGAAAAGAGCCTCGTCGAGAGAGCGCACGGAGAGCATTATATTGTGGTAGCGGCTCCATTTTCCGCCCTCTTCAAGCTGACGGGCATAGTATTCCAGAGCGGCGCGCTTGCGTTCTTCGCTGACCCCGGCGGTGTTTATGTATTTGTTGTCGAAATTGAACACCACCTTGTGGTCTCCCCATTCAAGGAGTTCCTCAAGGGTTGGAATGGTGTAGTCTGTGACGTTTCCGTAGCGGTCCTTCAGGCGGAACTGCTGCAGTTCTTCAAGTGTGTAATTCTCCACCGGGCCGCTTCCTGTTGTGGTGCGGTCCAGGGTGAGGTCGTGCATCAGCACCATCACGCTGTCCTTCGTGAAGGAAAAATCTATCTCGAAGAAGGTCGGCATCTCGGAAATCGTCTTCTCGCAGGACGCGATGCAGTTCTCCGGGTAGCCCTCCTGCATTCCGCCCCTGTGGGCGCTTATGATTATATCCCGGTCCGGATGGTGGTGGAAGTAGGCCTGAAGGTCCTCTATGCTGTCGATATCTGCCGGATCCACAACCTTGTAGCTGTCCTCTGAGTTTCTGTAGCAGAGGAAACCTGCCACCAGCGCCACTGCCAGCAGGACCATCAGTATGGCGAATTTTGCTCCGCTTTTCATATCTTTTTCTCGCTTATGCTTGGGTCTTTGAGGTTCCAGACGGTTGCAATGAGAATTGTGCCCACCACTGCGATGCCGGACATAACGATGAAGATCCAATGCCAGCCTCCGAATCTGTCAGCAAGCGCGCCGAAGCCGTAACCGGTCACTATGGTGCTGAGGTAGCTCATAAGCCCTATCAGTCCCACTGCGGATGAAGCCGCCTTCTTGGTCGCCTGGTTGGATGCGATCACGCCAAGCAGGGCCTGTGGTCCATAGAGGAGGAAGCCGGCTATGGCGAGTATGGCGAGGAAGAGTACCGGAGAGTTGATGTCCTGTACGAAGTGCAGCGCTATCAGGCAGACGGCGACAAGAGCCATCTCGATGGCGCAAACCCTTTGCGACTTGCTGCCGAAGAGCTTGTCGGATATGACTCCGGCCGCAAGCATTCCGGCACAGCCCGCCACCTCGAAGATGCCTACCGTCCAGCCTGCGATGGACTGGTCGAGTCCCATATCCGTAAGAAGTTTCGGACCCCAGTCGAGAATCGCGAAGCGCACTATGTAAACAAAGAGGTCGGTGATGGCGAGAACCCAGATGATAGGATTGAGGAATACCTTCTGCATCAGGAACTTGCGGAATACCTTAGGGTCCTTGTTCTCATTCTCGTCCAGCTCGCCCTTCACCTTCGGGAGTTCAGGAAGTCCCACTGATTTCGGGGTGTCCCTGAGTGTGGCTATGATGAACAGCACTCCGAAGGCGGAAATGGCTGCAGGCACCCAGAAGCAGAGCTGCCACTTGGTTATATATCCGCAGATAACTGCCACCACGAAGGCGCCGATGGAGTGCGAGGTGTTCCAGATACTCATTTTGGTGGCCAGCTCGTGAGGCGGTACCCAGCTGACCATCAGGTGGTTGCAAGGAGCGAAGCCGCAACCCTGGAAGATCTGGTTGACAATGTACATCGCAGCCATCACTATTATCATCCCCCTGACGAATCCCGCTCCTTCAGTCTGGCCGGTCACCATTACGCTTATCTTGTCGGAAAAGCCAAGAACGACACTGGTCCCGACACAGACAATCAGGCCCAGGGCAAGGTGCCAGCGGGGATTGGTGCGGTCACCGAGTATTCCGTTGACAAATTTGGAGACGCCGTAAATCAGTCCTCCCAGGGTCATTATTATACCGAAGCTGGCATTGGTGATGCCATATTCCTCCTGAAGTATAGGGATGGCGAATGAGAAGTTCTTGCGAACGAAGTAGAACATTGCGTAGCCTATCATCGAGCAGATGATGACGCGCCACTGCCAGTACTTGAATCTCTTTTCTTCTTGCATTGTCGTTGATTTACAGTTTGTTGTATTCGTCGATTATCTGTGCCACGACAGGATTGCCTGCATCGATTCCGCTGAACTTGCATATCGCCGCCTCCAGTCCGAGGGTAGCGATTTCCTGCTGCATCTCGACGCTCTGCGGGTCATCCGGGTTATCGAAGTGCAGTGCCGCGGCTATGCCCACCACCAGTTTGTCCACCGGCAGGCCGTAGCCGAGCGCCGTCATCATAGGCAGGACGAGGCGGTCGTTCGCGGAAAGCTTGCGCAGCGGCTCGCGTCCCACGCGCGTCACGTCGTCTTTGAGGTACGGATTGCGGAAGCGTTTGATAATCTTGTCTATATATGCGAAATGGGCGTCGTGGTCGAAGCCGAATTTGCGTATCAGGCCTTCGCCGCTCTGCTGCATTGCCGCCTTTACCGTCGCATATATTTCCGGATCCGCGATACTTTCGTCTATGGTCTTATATCCCTTCCTCTGTCCGAGATATGCAGTAATTGCGTGTCCGGTATTGAGGGTAAAGAGCTTGCGCTCTATATAGGCGAGCAGGTTGTCGGCAAGGTTCATACCCTCGATCTGAGGCGCCCCTCCAACGAAAGACTTCTCCTCGACATTCCATTCGTAGAAGTTCTCCACCACGACGTCGATAGGATTCTCGCTGCGTACAGGCGGAACAATGCGGTCAACCGAGCAGTCTGCGAAGCCCACGTGGCTGTCGGCCCAGGCGGCTGTTTCAGCGTCGAGCAGGGCGTAGGTGAGTTCCTTGAGCTGGCTTGTCGCCCTGATTGCGTTCTCGCAGGCGACTATGTTGAGCGGGGCTTCCACGCCTGCCGCCTTTCTTGCGGCTATGCCTTTCGCTATCGCCGGCGCCACGAATCTGAGTATGCGTACGCCGACGGCTGTCGTAATCATTTCTGCATTAACTATCTCATCGACAACTTCCTGTGAGCCGGAGTTCACTGCGCAGATATTGCTTATCTCGATGTCTTTCTGCTCGACATCCATTACGTGCACCGTATATTTCCCGTCCCTGTTGATCCTGTCGAGGAGTTCCTGGTTGACGTCGGCGAACACCACCCTGTAACCTGCCTGGGAGAGCACGGCTCCGATGAAACCGCGGCCTATGTTGCCGCCACCGAATTGAATTGCTGTTTTCATATTATTTATGCTCATTTGATTTTTTCTTTGATATTGTACCGGTTGCGTTCCTGGCCGCTACGGGATATCAGTTCGCAGATGAAGCCGGCAAGGAAAAGCAGTACGCCGATGATTAGCGCCACAAGGGCCAGATAGAAGAGCGGCTGTTCGGTCACCGGCCTGTAGTGCAGTCCGGAGCACTGCTGGACAAGTTTTTCTATTATTACCCAGAGCGCACAGACAAAGCCGGCCAGGAAGGTCAGCAGTCCCGTAAAACCGAAGAAGTGCATTGGCTTTTTCCCGAAGGTGCTGAGGAACCAGAGACTGAGCAGGTCCAGGAAGCCGTTCACGAACCTTTCCAGACCGAATTTGCTCTTTCCGTACTTGCGCTTCTGATGATGCACCGGCTTCTCGGTAATCCTGGTGAATCCAGCATTCTTTGCCAGATACGGGATATAGCGGTGCATCTCCCCGTAAACCTCGATATTCTTCACAACTTCGTTGCGGTAGGCCTTCAGGCCGCAGTTCATATCGTGGAGCTTTACTCCGGTAACCTTGCGGGCAGTCCAGTTGTAGAGTTTGGACGGCAGGTTCTTGGTCAGTTTGTTGTCCTTGCGCTGCTGTTTCCATCCGGACACTATGTCCCATCCATCCTCAACCACCATACGGTATAGTTCAGGTATCTCGTCAGGGGAGTCCTGCAAGTCAGCGTCCATTGTTATGACAACCCGGCCTTCGGCGGCCTTGAAACCCTCATAGAGAGCAGCCGACTTGCCGTAATTCCGACGGAACGAAATGCCCCTCACCGATTTGTCCTCTTCCGAAAGACGGCGGATAATATCCCACGAGGAGTCCGTGCTGCCATCGTCCACCATTATTATCTCATAGGAGAAATTGTTCTCCTCCATAACCCTGCGGATCCAGGTGTGGAGCTCCGGCAGGGATTCGGCCTCGTTCAAGAGGGATATGACTATAGAAATGTCTTTTACGGATTTGTCCATTTTCAATGCTTTGTCTATCCTGCAAATATAAGATAAAATTCACTTGAGGAGACATAAAAAGAGGGAGAGAAATCGTTTTCTCTCCCTCTCTTTTCAGCATTTTTATCTATTCACATCGGCCGGAAATCAGAATCCGGTGTAATCCGTCGTGAATGACGTGCAACTGTACACATTTTCTGCAGATGTTCCTGCGCTTGGGACTTTCTGAGTTGCCCTGACCTCCCAATTGACTTCGGAAGCAGGGTCGCCCGATTCAGGGACATAGTACCAGAAGTGGCTGGCTGTGCTTTTTGTCCATGAAGTGGTGTTCTTGCCCAATTCATTGAAGAAATAGGAACATACGCAGATATCGCAGCAACTGCCGTCACCAAGACGGATGAAATCGCCTTTTTTGACTCCGTCCTTGTAGTATTCGACTTTCCAGTTCTGGCTGTCGTCATTCCATACGGCTGCAACGATCGCGTTCTTAAGTGCGGCGTAGCCTTTTGCGAATATGTTGCTGCTTCCGCCGACGTTATATGCTCCGGCACCGCCGTTGGTCGTGACATCCCATTTGTAGAGATAGCCTTTCGTTCCGGTGTAGATCTGGTTTCCATTGTACACCCTCATCTGGTAATCGAAGGTTTGATTGGTGTACTTGGCTTTCCAGTTTATCATCTCACCCTTTGCGGCATCAATCTCATAGAGATAGTATCCGTTCGGGGTTCCGTCGGTGTTCAGATTGCAGGCCCACCATCCTCCGCAGGCAGCTCCGTGAATATGCTCATAAACAGGCTTTCCGCTCTTCGTCTTATAGGAATTGTGAATGTAGTTCTGAGGGAAGTGTGTATGGCCTATCATAATGTGAGCTTCCTTGAACTGCTTGAGAAGAGTGAGGACTTCAGAATAATATGCTCCCTTGTTGACGTTGCCGCCACCGCTTGAAGAACCCGCACGGAAAGGAATGTGCAGACAGAGCACTACCATCTTGTCTTCCTTGTTGTCAACGAGATCGAGATCCTGCTCAAGCCACTTGATCTGTGCTCCGGTAAAACCTCCATCGTAATTCCAAGTGGCCCTGTTAGGGCTGGAGTTGGTGACCGTGGACGTGCAGATGATGTCATCCATCACAATGATGTGCACATTTCCTCTGTTGAGAGAATAGTCCGTCGGACCGAAGTTCTCGAAATACAAGGCGGTCGATTCGAAATCCGATGCAGTCGTGGACGTGTGGTCGTGATTGCCTATGCATTGGAAGAAAGGCAGGTATCCGCTTCCGTATTTGAGGTTCGACATCGACGACTTCATCGATTCCCAAAGGTTCGAGCTGTCGAAAGTGATGTCTCCCAGGGTGAATGCGTATGGATTCGGATATTTGTCCGCATTGTTTGAAAGCGTGTTCTGAATGTCGGGGATAGTTTCGTTCTTGTACCGGAGTACCTGGGCTGCCGTCTGACACTGCGGGTCACTGACCATCACGAGGGTTATTTTGTCTTCAGGTGCAGCACTCGGCGTGAGAACGAAGTCGTTGCGGTTCTGATTTGCTCTGACTATGGTTCCAGGCGAGAAGAAGCACGGAAGGTGATTCTCCTCATCCAGAGGAACGTCATAGCCGGAAGGAATCGTGATGTATGCCTTGCGGGCATAGCGGCTTGCAGCCATCTGATAAACACCGTTTTTGTCAGTCTGAACGAAGGTATATCCGTCAGTAACGGGAACTCCCGGGATAGGATTGCCGTCGATGTCCTTGACTATGCCTATCAGATTGCAGTCCTGACTTATAGAGGTCCCGTTCAGTTCCGTCAGCCTTTTGCCGTTACCTTCGTTCTCTCCTCCATTGTCAGGTATCTTTTCACAAGCAACCCCCATGAAGAGGGTTGCCGTGAACAGTAAAATTGTAAGATTCCTTTTCATCCTAAAGAATTATTCCCATCCGAAATTCTGGGTGATATTCGGGTTGTTTGTAAGAACGTTCTGTGAGATAGGATAGAGGTACTTCTTAGAGTTCCACTCAAGAGGGTAGTGGAAAATCATATAGCCGTGGTCACCTTCTGAAAGCGAGAGGGACTGCTGGCCGCCTTTCGTGGTTACCTTGAAGTTGAACTCGGAAATCTCCTTGCCACCGTCGAAGGTAACAGGGCCGTGATATGCATAATGGGTTGCTTCTTCTTTCTTGTCAACCCTTACATATTCCTTGGTTCCCTCGTCGTATTTGTACATCCAGTACTTTCCGTCGCCGTCTCCCTGGAGGAAGGTAGGGTTGAAGAGGAAGCCGTTCTTCGCATCCTCCTTGGAAACCCAGATTCCGAGAGTGCCTTCACCGTTGGTTCCACGCATAGGGACAATGCTCAGGCAGTGCCATCTTACGAGGTCGTCATAGCGCCTTCCTTCATAGCCCATCTCACAAACCCTCTCGCGGCGGATTTCAACTATGTCCGGAGTGAGGTAGCCTTTGAGTTCTGCAGCACGGCTGCCCTGGATGTCGCCTTCCTCATAGTCGTATGCGTCAGCATAGTACTTGTAGAGGACAGGATCAACCTTGGCAGGGCGAGAAGTACCCGTCATGCCGGCTCTCTTCCTGAGGGCTCCTATCGTGAGGTCCCAGTCGGCGTCACTCAGGACACCGCCGTTGAGTTCGGCCTTCGCCTCTGCATAGTTGAGAAGGATTTCGGCATAACGGAAGATAGGAATTGAGTTTCCGCACTTTGCAACGTTGAACTGGTTCTCTTCCTCGATATTGTACTTGATGAGATTGTAACCGGTAGGGGTGAGGGAGCAAGGCATATACTTGTAAGGAGTGGTTCCGTTGTTTGCCTTGTAGGTCCAGCCCACGTGGTTGACCGTTGCATTCAGACGAGGGTCGCGGCCGTTGTCTGCAGCAAGTTCTTCAAGCAGGGAAATCTTGTCTGTCTCCATAGGGGTTCCGTCAATCTTGAGGAACTGGTTGACATAGTTCTTTGTAGGAGACGGAGCAATGGTGTTCGTTCCGCGGAAGTCAGAAGTAAGCGAGTGGGTAACGGTGTTGGCCTCGTCGGTGGAGTATTCAGCTACCCAGATCATTTCAGGATTGCTGTAAAGCTTTTCCGTAACGAAGTTCGCAGCATAATTGCCGTTGAGTTTGAACTTGCCGGAGTTGATGATCACTTCGCTTGCCCATACGCTGATTTCAAGCAGCGACCTCCAGTCTCCGTACTCATTGGTCCAAGGAGTCATGGTGGAGCGGTTCACGTCGTGGTATTTCCTGAGGGTTCCCTCGTAAAGGGCAATCTGGGAAAGATAAGCTGCTGCAACCCACTTGTTAATCTGCGCCTTGTAGCTGTCGTCTCCAAAGCAGTTCTCAACAGCGAACTTGAGGTCCTCGATACATTTGTTTACGACAAACTCGCGATTGTCCCTTGGGGCATAGAGCATAAGTGAATCGCTAGGATCCACGAGTTTGTCCTGCCAAGGAAGGTCGCCATAGACCTGAACCTTGTCAAAATGGAAATAAGCCCTCCAGAAACGTCCTACGCCCTGATAATGATTGTAAACTTCCTCCGGAATCTTTCCCTTGGCCTTTTCCATTCCGTAAATGAGGGTGTTGGCTCTACGTACATTGGTGTAGGACCATGCACCACGGTCTGCAGAGGTGTAAATGTCGTTAGGGAACCAGAATTTCGAAGGGTCTCGTTTGGAGATGAGATCGGTGCCGTTGTCACCGGCCGCGATGGCGTCTGCGTCAGGTCTGTAGGTCTGAATCAATCCCCTTGCAAACAGGTTGATTTCCTGTTCGTTGCTAAGGAAGGTGTCAGCTGCGACCTCGTCAACAGGCTTTACGCCGAAGAAATCATCGCAAGCCGTGAAACTCAGCGCAATTGCACAAGTCAATACAGTGTATATTATTTTTTTCATCTTTCTTGCGAATTAGAATGATAGGTTAATACCGAAAGTGAAGGTCATCAGCATAGGGTAGCTATAGCCTTCTCCCATACCGGAGTATCCTTTTGCGTGGTTGTTGGTGTCAGTGTCACCTGCCTCGATAACCTCTGGGTCGCACATTCTGTTATGCTTCTGGAGAGGGGAGTAGCAAGCGAGGTTCTCACCGGAGAAGTAAACCTTGAGAGTCTTGATCTTGGCCTTTTCCATAAGCTTGGCAGGGAAGGTATAGTCAAGGGTGAGGTTCTTCAGACGGAGGAAGCCGACATTCTGGAGGAAGTGGTCGTTCGGAGTTGCGAGAGGACCTACGTTACGGTTTGCAACGTGGCTTCTCTGGGATGTCCAGTAAGGATTCTTGTCCATATTGGTAACTACCCACTTGTCGGAGCTTACGTCAATGTCAACCATCTTGCCGATCTGGTCCTTCAGCATATAGCCATAAGAGTGGTCGTACATACCGTAGAAGAAGCCGGAACCGTTGGAGAAGTACCAGTCCTTCTTGCCTATGCCCTGGAGCGCTATGCTAAGGCCGATGCCGTTCCAGTTGAAGTCGAAGTTCAGACCATACTGGTAGCGTGGCATTTCGTTACCTATGACTTCGAGGTCGCCGTGGTCGTCGAGAGTCTGCTTTCCGATACCAATCTTGCCGTCACCGTCGATGTCGACATACTTGAGGTCGCCCGCGTACGCGCGATATACAGAGGTACCGTTCTGGTGGAAGGTATCGACGTTCCAGTCATTGGCCTCGTCATTGCTTGCGAAGATGCCTGCGGTGCGGAAGCCCCAGATTTCACCCCACTCTTTTCCATTGTAAGGGCCGATGATGTAGCCGGTAGGGTTGTAGTAGTTGGTTACATAGCATACGTTGTCGAAGAAGACTCCCTTGATGCTGTATCTGAAAGGCTTTCCTCCGAGATCGAAGCTGTCCTTCCACTGGAGCTGGAGCTCGTAACCTATGTCGCGGGTGGAACCGTAGTTGCCTTTAGGAGTGCTTGCTCCGAGCTGCTCAGGAAGCTTCGGACCGGCAATGAGGAGGTCCTTTGAGTCCTTGATGTAGAAGTCACCGGAGAAGGAAAGACGGTTCTTGAAGAGGTCGAAGTCGAGACCTACGTCATAGGTGGTGATGGTTTCCCAGGTCAGGGATTCCGGAACGAGAGTGGTAGGGGAGATGGTGTAAGGCACTTTCTCGCCGTTGATGAGGACGCTGCTCTTATCAATTGCCCACAGATCGAGGAATGCATAGTCGCTTATGTTCGCATTTCCGAGGGAACCGGCATTCGCGCGCAGCTTGAGGTTGTTCAGCCAGGATTTCGCACCCTTCATCCAAGGCTCCTCTGAGATTCTCCATCCAAAGGATCCTGAAGGGAAGAAGCCCCAGCGCTGGTTGACAGGGAAACGGGAAGAACCGTCATAACGTCCTGCAAGCTCGAAGATATAGCGGTTGAAGAGGGTGTAGTTGACACGGGCGAAGAAGCCGGTTTCTCTTCTGTCGTATCCGTCGTCTTCAACACTGTAGGTGTCGATGTCCATAAGCTCGAAAGAAGGCATCTGAGGGTACATCACGCCCTTTCTCTGCAGATAGAGTCTGCGGTAGTTGGTGCTTGCAATGTTCCAACCGGCCATTACGTTAAGGTCGTGCTTTTCTCCGAGTTTCGGAGTCCAGGTGCCGACCACGTTGGCTGCGATGTAGTCAGTGTTGTATCTCCAGTCGGATTTGTATGAACTTGAGTACTCGTTGTAGTTCTTTGTCGCGATAGGGCTGAGCTGTCCGGTCTGCATAGGGGAGAGGCGGAGCTGGCTTGAACGTATTGCCTTGTAGGTTATGTCAGCCGAAATCTTGAGCACGTCCTTGATAGGGGTGAAATCAAGAGTGGTGGTGGAAATGAGGTCGAGTTTGTCATTCTCCTGATAGGCCTCGTCATTGTGCCATGCGGTGTAGCAGGTGGCTGCGCCGGCAAAAGTGGTCGTTCCGTCTTCGTTGAGAGGGACGAGCACCGGTTGTGCGCGGACGTCGAACTGGCGCTGGATAACGTATGAACCGCTGACGACGGTAGGCTGGTGGTATTTTCTCTTGAAGAAGTAGGCGTTCTCGGAAATCTTGAACCACTTGGTCACCTCGACGGAACCCTTGGCCCTGAGGCTTATGGAATTGAATTTCTCGTTTCCGAAATTATAGATACCGTCCTGGTTGTAGTAGCGGCCGCTTACGCTGAAGCTGGTCTTCTTGCTTGAACCGGAGATGCTGAAGTTGTAGTTCTGGGTTATGTTGTAGTCCTTGTAGTAGAGATCGAACCAGTTGGTGCTGCCGTAGTAAAGGTAGGTTCCGTCCGGAGCATAGCCCCAAGGGTTCTGGTAGTACTCGTAGTCCGGCTCGTGCCAGCGTTTACGGAGTTCTTCAACATATTCAGGGGAGAAGGTGTCGTAGCCGTTGACCTTGGTAGGGTAGGTGCCATTGAGTCCGCCGCCGGCAACAGGGGTAGAGCCGGAGAACTGGGAGAAGAGGGCATAATACTGTGCCCACTCGTAACCGTCGGTAACGACTTCATCTTCCCAGAGCACGGTTCTGCGGTTGATACCTACGGATGCGTTGAAGTTGGCACTGATTCGGTCGCTTGCAGGTTTCTTGGTCGTAACGAGGATTACGCCGAATGCACCGCGGGCACCGTAAACGGCGCAGGATGCTGCATCCTTGAGGACAGAGATGCTCTCGACGTCTTCCGGGTTTACGGTCGAAAGGTCACCTTCCACGCCGTCGATCATCACGAGACAGCTTCCGCCCTGACCCATGGAACCGGTTTCAAGCTTGGAGCCGCCGCTGCCGCTGAAGTTTCGTGATTCGTAAGATTTGCTGGCATTGCCGCGGATGCTGATCGAGCCCTGGTGAGAAGCTTTTCCATCGACGATTCCGATGCTGAGGCCGGCAACCTGACCCTGAAGGGATCTGGAGACGGTTGCATTGGTCCTGTTCTGAAGAGTTTCGCCATCGACGGTCTCGACCGCGCCCACGAGCTGGGTCTTTTTGAGTGTACCGTAACCTACGACAACGGTTGCGTCAAGAAGTTCGGCATCGGTTTCGAGTACGAAATCGAGAGTGGCTCTGCCGTTGACTGCGACTTCCACCGTTTTGTAACCGATGTTCTGGCATACGAGAATGGCGTCAGAAGCGACAGAAAGACTGTACTTGCCGTCAAGATCTGTCGTAACGCCCTTGGTTGTGCCTTTTACCATAACTGCTGCGCCAAATACGGGCTCTCCGCCGGTGTCGGTCACCGTGCCGGACACAGTCAGGTTCTGTGCAAAAGCGGGAACGGCAAGCAGAATTGCCATTGCCACTGAGGCTAGCTTTGAAGTTAATCGTTTCATTGTCAAATAATTCCAGTGTTTTTCATTTCTGTAAGCCCAGAAAAACAATGTGGTTAGGTGTTTGTGTATTTATTTGTTTTACTTAATCGTTTAGGGTGCGAAATTATCAATAAAAAATTTTATATGCAACATTTGTTTTATTAAAAGGTTTTACTAAATTTGCACTCGTAAGTCCACACGGCTCAGGCCGGATTGAAAAGCATAATGTGTTAGGGCACCGCGAGGTGATCCTGTGTTTTTGTTTTGTATAAACGCAAAAAGACCATTATGAAAATTTCAAAATCATTTGCAGTCGGCCTTTCCGCGCTGGTTCTTCTCACCGCTTGTGACATAGAGAAGCCATACGAGGGAATTTCCGGTATTGACAAGAACAAGGCAAGGCCGATGAGTGTGACGCTTGACGAGGACAATCTTTCCTCGACAGGCATTTCCATCTATTGGGACGCTGCTGCCGCCGTTGAGGCGGGCGCCCTTTCCTTCACCGCCCAGCTCGTCACCGAGTATGGCGGAGCTGGTGACAACTACAATTCAAAGGTTTCCGTTACCATCGAGGCGACCGATGAGGTGGGCAACTACAATGACGCCGCCACATTCAACAAACTCACCAAAGGCGACCGCTACTATGTCAGGGTTCGCGCCAACTACGGTTATTCCGTATGGTCTGACTGGGAATATCTCTGCAAAAATGGTGAGCCGGTGATGTATTCCGTGGGAATGGGTTATGTTTACGGCGAATTTTCAGCGCCGAATGAGTTTTTGGCTGCCGCTCGCACCTATGCTTCGATCAAGACCTCATGGGCCGTAGTCGGCCCTGCTGACGGATATGAAGTTTCTTACAAGGAAAGTTCTGCATCAGAATGGACTCTCGCCGGCAAGCCGGAACAGGCCGGTCTGACAACAGAGACATCATTTGTTGTCAAGGGCCTTGTCGAGGAAACCTCCTATGATGTGCGTGTCAGGGCATACAGGAGTGTTGTTGTCGATGAAGAGAGTGGGACAAAGGAAATTGAATGGAGCGAATACTCCGTAGCTTCAGAAATTGTTACTCCTTTCAAGCCTGATTTCAATCCGGAAATCAGTGACGAGGAACAGTTCCAGCGCTTCATCGAGGAGATTGCGGCACAGTCCGGTACCAGCGATGTCTTTACGCTGAAGAATGACATCGATCTCTCCGGAGTTGAATTCTCGGAGTTCCCTGAAGAGTTCAACGGCAAGTTTGACGGACAGGGCTTTAAGCTTAAGAACCTCGTTCTTGACGGCAAGAGCCTCTTCTGTAGTTCCGAAGGCGAAATCTGCAATCTGGTGTTTGACAAGTCCTGCCAGTTCTCCAATCCGTCCGGAACCTGGGGCGCGCTCGTGGCTGTGAATAAGGGTATAGTTTCCAATTGTGTTAACAATGCAGATGTCAATTTCTCTGCATACGGTAAAGATACCGAGGTAGGATGTCTTGTCGGCCGCACTACGGGCGAGGTTACCGATTGCGTCAACAACGGAAATCTTCTGTTCAAGGGTTCTGACGTACAGGCAAATTGCAGCTTCGGCGGTGTTGTCGGAATCATGTCCGGTTCTGAGGACCAGGTCCTTGTCAGCAGATGTGTCAATAATGGAGACATAATCTTTGAGAATACTTCCCAAAGCATGAATATCTATATCGGTGGTGTTATCGGCGGTACCCCTCAGACCGCGTTCAAGAGTTCTGCTCCGAAGAACTACGGAACCATAGCGGACTGCGAGAATAACGGAACCGTCAGCCTTAAGTGGTCTGTTTCTGCAAATGGCTCGTATTGTGATGTCGCCGGTGTGGCAGGATATGTTGAGGGATCTGTACTCTCTTGTACCAACAGGGGCGCTGTCTCCATCATTTCACCTAGCAATAATGCCGAAGCTTCCACCCGTCCTGCAGTCGCAGGTGTGGTTGCTGCCGTTCTCTATGACCTTAAGGGTTGCGTGAATGAAGGAAAGGTTTATGCCGAGGGCTGCTATGCTGCCGGCACCGCGGGCAATCAGGGTGCCATGGGCACCCATCAGCCTTGCTTTGCAGGTGTTGCCGGAGCTGTTGGAACTGACAACACTAAACACCCCGACATCGTTGGAGAGGTTGTCGGCAATACGAACAAGGGCGTGGTAGAAACCGTGGCTATTCAGAAATCAGGCGCCAAAACCGAGTATTATGCCGGTGGTGTTATCGCTTACTCCCACTCTCCTTTGGAAGGGTGCCGTAACGAGGGTGAACTGAAGTTCGCTCACGCATCCAGAAAGCAGAGGCTGGGTGGCGTTGTAGGTGCTCCCTACAAGGACATTACCTCTTGCAGCAATGCCGGCAAACTTACATTCGATGCGAAGGCAGGAGAGACCGGACGTGATAAAACCGGTTACGCAGCATATCAGAATTATATCGGAGGTATTGTCGGTATGCCTATGGCATCCATCAATATCAAAGGCTGTTATAATACCGGTGCCATAGAGTTCAAGAACGGCTGGGCAGGTGGCGTTCTCAACTATGTTGGCGGTATCAACGGCAGCTATTCAGGTGCTCAGACAATGGAAGATTGCCATAACAATGCTCCAATCACCGTGACATCTTCCGAAGGCGTTTGCCTTTGCGTAGGTGGTGTATCGGGCGCTTTCAACGGTGTTATGACGGGATGCTCCAGCGAGTCGGATATCTCTGTTACAACCGGCACTCCAGCTGCTGGCAAGGAACACGAGGTCGGCGGTCTTGTAGGTTACACCAACGCAGATATTTACAACTGTACCGTTTCCGGTACCGTTACCAATAACGTTTCCGGAACCTATGTCGGCGGCCTGCTCGGAGGTTTCGGCGCAAACAACAGGCAGCTTGACGGCTGTACCATTAACACTACCGTAAGCGGAGAAGCTACTGCCGGTTCTATTCTGGGTCAGTTCAGAGGAGATGATCCTAAGAAAGAACCTGTTGTGACCACTCTGTATTACAGCAACATTGTTATTTCTCCGGCTTGCTCAGGTCTCCCAATTTGCGGCAATCTTCGTAATGATTTTGTCGTAGAGGGTACGATTCCTGCTGCAGAATAGCAACTGTATTCAGATTTTTCCGGAGGGGTCGGCATCAGCCGATCCCTCTTTTGTTTTTATATAATAATATGTATCTTTGCAGGCTAAAACAATTGAACGAAGAATGATACGGATTACATTTCCTGACGGTAGCGTCAAGAGTTTCGAGGCAGGGGTAACTGCCTATGACATAGCGATGAGCATAAGCCCGAGACTTGCGGGGGACGTGCTTGCGGCAACAGTGATACCTGCATCTGACGCTACAGGGAAGGGGACAATATACGATCTTACTCGTCCCATTGACGAGGATGCATCAATCAGACTCCACAAGTGGGAGGATCCGGAGGCGAAGAAGGTGTTCTGGCACTCGTCTTCACATCTTATGGCCGAGGCTCTCGAGGCCCTCTATCCGGGCATCAAGTTCGGAATCGGCCCTGCAATCGAGAACGGCTTCTATTATGATGTCGATTTCGGCGGACACCAGCTCACGGAGTCGGAACTGAAGGCCATCGAGGACAAGATGCTGGAACTGGCCCGCAGGAAGGAGAGCTTCGTGCGCACCGAGGTCAGCAAGGAGGATGCGCTCAGGAATTTCACCGAGAAGGGCGATGAGTACAAGTGCGAGCTTATAGGGGAATTAGAGGACGGCACTATCACCTTCTATCAGAATGGAGATTTCACCGACCTGTGCCGTGGTCCTCATTTGAAGGATACTTCCGTAATAAAAGCCGTCAAGCTGCTTTCCATAGCAGCTGCCTACTGGAGAGGCGATGAGAAGCGTCACATGCTCACCCGAATCTACGGCATCAGTTTCCCTAAGAAGTCGATGCTGGACGAGTACCTCGCTATGCTTGAGGAGGCCAAGAAGCGTGACCATCGCAAGATAGGCAAGGAAATGGAGCTCTTCACTTTCTCCCCGAAAGTGGGAGCCGGACTTCCTCTGTGGCTTCCGAAGGGAGCGGACCTGCGTTTCCGCCTGGAGCTCTTCCTCAGGAAAATCCAGCAGAAATACGGTTACCTTCCTGTGGTCACCCCGCACATAGGCAACAAGGAGCTTTATGTGACTTCCGGCCACTGGGAGCACTACGGCAGCGATTCCTTCCGTCCTATCACCACTCCTCAGGAGGGCGAGGAATACCTGCTCAAGCCTATGAACTGCCCTCACCACTGTGAGATTTACCGCAGCAAGCCGCGTTCCTACAAGGACCTGCCTATACGTCTGGCAGAATTCGGAACCGTTTACCGTTACGAGCAGAGCGGCGAGCTTCACGGCCTTACCAGGGTGCGCAGCTTCACCCAGGACGACGCCCATCTCTTCGTGCGTCCGGACCAGATCAAGGAGGAGTTCGAGAAGGTCATCGACATCATACTCTATGTCTTCAAGACCCTCGATTTCAAGAATTACAAGGCTCAGGTTTCATTGCGCGATCCTGAGAACAAGACCAAGTACATAGGCTCGGACGAGAACTGGGCCAAGGCGGAGGCCGCCATCCAGGAGGCTGCCGCGGAAAAGGGGTTGCCGACCGTCGTGGAGACAGGCGAGGCCGCCTTCTACGGACCTAAGCTCGACTTTATGGTGAAGGATGCGCTCGGAAGGGAGTGGCAGCTCGGAACCATACAGGTGGACTACAACCTGCCGGAGCGCTTCGGGCTCGAGTACATAGGCAGTGACGGACAGAAGCACAGACCGGTGATGATCCATCGCGCCCCGTTCGGTTCGCTGGAGCGTTTCGTGGCCGTGCTGCTGGAGCACACCGCCGGAAAACTCCCTCTCTGGCTGACTCCGGATCAGGTGAATATCGTCCCCGTGAGTGAAAAATTCTCGGATTATGCAAAAAAAGTTTGCGAATTCTTGAATAATTACGAAATTCGCGCCTCTGTTGACGACAGAAACGAAACACTGGGCAAGAGGATCCGCGAGAGCGAACTCAAGAGGATACCTTTCCTGGTTATTGTGGGTGAGAAGGAAGAGAGCGAGGGCAGTGTTTCCGTTCGCCGTCAGGGAGGAATTGACCAAGGCTCGATGCCACTGAAGGATTTCGCCGAACTCGTTGCGGGTGAGGTGAAAGCCCAGTTGGCTTAGGCATATATATTATTGTTATACCATTATTTATTAGGAGGAAAAACTATCGCAGCACCATTTAAACCATCTGCCCCACGTCCGAGGCCGGCAATGGGAGCAGGACGTCCGAACCCTAACGGTCAGAGACCCGGGGGAAAGAAGGACGACGACGGATTGAGAATCAACGAAGAGATCACCGCATCTCAGCTTCGCCTTGTCGGAGACAACATCCCCGAGCCGGGCGTCTATAGCCGTTCGGCGGCACTGAGGATGGCGGAGGAACTTGAACTCGATCTGGTAGAGATTTCTGCGAAGGCGGATCCTCCGGTTTGCAAGATTCTCGACTACCAGAAGTACCTCTACCAGCAGAAGAAGAAGGCCAAGGAAATGAAGGCCAATGCTTCCAAGGTGGTAATCAAGGAGATACGTTTCGGGCCGAACACCGACGAGCACGACTTCCAGTTCAAGCTCAAGCACGCGAAGGAGTTCCTTCAGGAAGGTTCGAAGGTGAAGTCTTCAGTCTTTTTCAGAGGTCGTTCCATCGTGTATGCAGACCAGGGAGAGAAACTCCTCCTGCGTTTCGCCCTCGAACTTGAAGATTGCGGAAGAGCGGAGCAGATGCCTAAGCTCGAAGGCAAGAGGATGATAATGATGATTGCGCCAATAAAGAAAAAGTGATCCGCAGGTGCGGATTTCAGTCAATAATTAACATAAAATTTTTTCACAATGCCAAAGATTAAGTCCATCTCCGGTGCCAAAAAGCGTTTCACGCTTACCGGAACGGGAAAAGTGAAGAGAAAACACGCTTATCACAGCCACATTCTCACCAAGAAGACCAAGAAGCAGAAAAGAAATCTTGACCACTTCACTACCGTAGCAAGGGTAGATGAGAAGAGAGTCAAAGCTTTGTTGGCCATGTAATCAAGCCGATTACGCAGAAAAATTCATTAATGTTTAATTTGGAATGCAGTTGACAAGCTCCTCCGCTTATGAGGACACTGCCTCCATCAAAAGAAAAGATTTATGCCAAGAAGTGTAAATTCAGTTGCCTCAAGGGCACGCCGCAAGAAGATTCTCAAAAAGACTCGCGGTAATTTCCTCTCCAGGAAAAATGTTTGGACGGTAGCAAAGAACACCTATGAGAAAGGTCTTACCTATGCTTACCGTGACCGTAAGAACAAGAAGCGTTCATTCCGTTCTCTCTGGATTCAGCGTATCAATGCCGCTGCACGCCAGTATGGCATGACTTACTCCCAGTTCATGGGTAAGGTCAGCAAGCAGAACATCGGTCTGAACCGCAAGGTTCTCGCAGACCTCGCCATGAACAACCCTCAGGCATTTGAGGCTATCATCAATTCTGTGAAATAAATCACGCTATGAGCTTGAAGGAGATCTTCCGCAACCGTTGGGTGAGGTTCGCATTCTGGGCCTTGCTCTATGTCGCGTGGGTGATCTGGCTCAGAGGATGGTGGTGGCTGTTCGGTCTTATTGTAGTTTTCGATATGACCGTGACAAAGAAAGTCAACTGGACTTTCTGGAAGCCGCGCAACAGGGACGGCAAAAAGCCATCGGCTCTGGCCGAGTGGGTGGATGCCATTATTTTCGCCCTTATTGTGGTGACCTTCATCAACATCTTCTTCTTCCAGTCCTTCAAGATCCCTTCCTCTTCGATGGAGAGTTCCCTCTACACCGGGGACCATCTCTTCGTCAGCAAGCTGGCTTACGGGCCGAGGGTTCCTCAGACCCCTCTTACCGTGCCGCTTACCCATAACGTATGGCTCGGAGGCAGGAAGTCGTACTCCACTCTCATCCAGAACGAATGTCGCCGTCTCAAGGGCTTGGGCAAGGTTCAGAGAGATGATTATGTGGTCTTCGGCTTTCCCAACGGAGACACTGTTTTGACCAGATGTCCGGCAGAGGACTATTACAGTCTCTGCAGACGCATAGGCAGGGAGGCTGCCATTTCAGCCTACGGTCCCGTGCAGGTGCGCCCTATGGACAAGAAGGACCACTATGTAAAGCGCTGCGTGGCCATTCCCGGTGACACTCTTCAGGTGATAGACGGACTCGTCTATGTAAACGGGGTGCAGCAGGAAAACTACAAAGGCCTGCAGATGAACTACTGTGTGGTGACCGAAGGCGGGAAACTCAACCCGAAGCTGCTCGAGAATCTCGGGGACTATGGGGTGAATCCTTCAGATGCCTACTTCGACAGCGCCAATTCGATGTATCCTTTCCTCCCGCTCACCGCGGAGATGGCCGAACAGATTGCCTCTTATCCCTCTGTGGTAAGCGTCAGCCCGAACCTGGACAGCTTCCCGCCGGACTATCCCGATTCCTACAAGATGATCTTCCCGTTCACGGAGGATTCAGGATGGACACGGGACTACTACGGTCCGATATGGATACCGCAGAAAGGGGCCACGGTGGAACTCAGCGCCGCCAACCTGCCGCTCTACGAAAGGATAATCACTTCCTACGAAGGCAACAGTCTGAAGGTGCAGGACGGAGTCATATACATCAACGGAGAAGAGAGCTCAAGCTATACTTTTCAGCAGGATTATTACTGGATGATGGGAGACAACAGACACAATTCCCTCGACTCGAGGTATTGGGGCTTCGTGCCGGAAGACCACATAGTCGGGAAACCGCGTCTGATCTGGCTCTCCACAGACGGTAACAGAAAGAAAATCAGATGGGGACGTTTTTTCAAGTTGGTATAAAGATTTGATATTTCGATTTTTTTAACCGATATTTGCAGCCCCCAAAAAACGAATTATTAAAAAGTTAACATACAATGGCAAAGGTTTGTCAAATCACAGGAAGAAAGAGAATGATCGGCAACAATGTCGCCCATTCCAAGCTGCGCACCAAGCGCGTCTTTGACCTGAACCTCAAGACCAAGAAGTTCTGGTCGGAAGAAGAGCAGAGGTTCATCACCCTCAAAGTCACCTGCAAGGGTATGAGGACCATCGAAAAGAAGGGTCTCGACGCTTGCATCAAGGAGGCTCAGAAGAAAGGATATATTAACCTTGTTTAATTTCGTTGAATTATGGCAAAGAAAGCAAAAGGTAACAGGGTGCAGGTCATCCTTGAGTGCACTG
>CAKMNE010000002.1 GCA_927798505.1 uncultured Bacteroidales bacterium | reverse complement strand
GGCTCGAGCTCTGCTTTCTTTTTGCATCTGATACGTTATCGCGGAGACGCTTACTGAACAATGACTATTTACAGGATGAGTGAAATGTAAGTAGTTACATATCAACTACTTACGAAAAATCAGGTGTCCCAAAAGGGTACCTGATTTTCTGCAAGTAACTGTGTATCAGATTGTTATTATTTAAGCATCCCAAAAGACACTAGGATACTGTTGATAATAACCGGAGATGCGCACATCGGAGAGCACACTGGGAAAGTACACCGGGAGGGCACACCGGGAGGACACACCGGAGGCACACAAGGAGAGCACACCAGAGACACACCTGGAGAGTACGCCGGAAGGGTACACCGGGAGGGTACACCGGGAGGGTTTACAGAGCGGCGAGGGCGCGGCTGCGGTGGCCGTCGATGCAGAGGCGGAGGGGTTCGTCAAGGCGGACGTGACGTATATACTCGGATTCCCAGAGGGCCGGGAGGGCATCGAGCACTGAGAAATCGAGTTTGTCGGAAGAGCGTCCCCACGGGTCCACGTTCACATAGCCCACATTGAAAGAAGTCAAATTCTGGAAGAAATGGGTCCCCTGACTCGGGTCTACACGGAAGTTCTCCAGACAGCACTCCACTATGGCCCTGGCCTCGGATATGTCACTCCATTTCACGGGAACCCCGAGAGAAGATATGCTGGAGCCCCATCGACCGAAGCCAATCAGCATATATCCCCTGCCTTCACTCTGCAATTTCGCATTCAAGGCGGTAATCTGGGAGGCCATTTCGGCAGTCTTGAGTACATCGAAGGCTTCCGGCTTCAGGTAGACGATGTCCTTCACACCGTCAATCCACCCCAGCCCCAACGCATTTGATGACAGTAAAAAAGGAGAAGAAGAAGCAGCTACACCCCCGCTATACTCCCTGTCGATTGCGTCCCAGTCCACTTCGGCATAGCGGGTGTCGGTGCTGATGGGGCGAATCTGAAGCACATTGAAAATCACAGGGCTGTCATCCGGGACATCCATATCCACGGCAAATTCAATCTCGACATTGCACTTCATCTCGGCTTTGGCAATCTCCAGAAGCCTGCTCACTATCTTCGGCAGAGGGAAAGCGCCGTAGCGCAGGACTGAAGCGAAAGTGATATACTTCGGCCCCTCCGGGAAAGCCGAATCCACCATCCTCATATTCTCCCTGTCCCAGGTTGAGACTATCTTGCGGAAGGACGGGAAAGACGCACAGTCAGTCAGCCCGAGACGGGCAATATTCACGCCGTCATCCACGGAAGTAATGAAGCGCTCCGGCTGAAGGTCCAGAGCCATCACCACATTCTGGGTATCTGACATAATGTTTTGCGGAGTGGAGGTCTGCAGCGCATGCTTAGGCTTGGCCGGAGAGAAACTCAGCACCTGCTCCCCATCCACAACGGCCTTTCCGAGGCCGTATGCAATCTTCACAACCCCATCCTCCGCCTTCTCGGATCCCACTGGATAGAAATTCACCGAGCGGGCCACTCCGGAAACGGTCGGGAGCCAATAGCCCTGTTGATTGCTTCCGCATATCTCCTGGACTATGATTCCCATCTTCTCCTCCGAAACCACACCGGCGGCAGCGGCTATGTAACGTCGCGAAGAAGCGAAATACACACTCGCATACACACTCTTGATAGCCTTGGTCAGCAGCCTCAACTGCTGGTCCTCATTTTCGGTATGAGGAATCATATAAGTCGAATACACTCCGGCAAAAGGCTGATAATAAGAATCTTCCAGCTTGGAGGAAGATCGTATGGCAAGCGGTTTCGGGCAGTTGCGTATGAAAATGCGCAAGGCATCTATCAGTTCTTTCGGCAGAGTGGAAGCCACGAATTCGGACAGAATCTCATTGTCTCCCAGTTCCGAATTGATGACATACTTCAAACCGTTTTCCTTGATGAAACGGGAGAAATACTCGGTGGTAATGACCAGAGTCTTTGGCACAAGCACCCGTACCCCTTCCCACTCATTGTACAGATTATATTTCTGGAGCATATTGTTCAGGAAAGCCAGGCCGCGGGCCTTGCCTCCCAGGGAACCGTTGCCCAGACTGGCAAACCAGATTGCATCGTTGTAGGTCTGTGGGGAAAACTTCGCAACCACACCCAGGCCCTGCCGCACGCGGTAGTCGTGGATATGGTTGACTATAGTGCGCCGGTGTTCCTCAGCCGAGGAGAAATCCTCTATTTGGAACTTGCGCACCACCTTGCCTATTGAGAAAAGGCCGCGGGCAAAAAGCCATTTTGACAGGTAATTGCTTTCGGAAAAGAAAGTGAACCATTTGTCAGGAATTGTCTGCATCACCTTTTCAAACTCGCACAGGTCGGAGGCCTTTGCCACCACAGCCCCCGTATCGGGATCGGTAAGGATGAAATCGCCGAAACCGAACTCCCTTTCTATGTACTCTCCCAGCTCATAGGTCAGAGTCTTGGAAGACTTCAGAAGAAAGCCCACCTTAAGCTCGCGAGCAACCTGCTTCATGCTCTCCTGCGAAGACTGCATAAGGAAAGGCATCTTCGGACGGTCAGCCTTGATATGCCTGCACAGGTCCACTCCGGCATCGATTTTCTCATCCTTGCGGGCATCTCCGGGATGGAGCACAAAGCCCACATCCGAAATCACTCCGAGCAGGTTCTCCTTGTAGCGCTCATAGAGCGATATGGCATCGTCGTAGTTCTTGGCCATCAGAATCTTCGGACGGGAACGCTTGCGCACCATCTGCTGTTGCTCGTTGAGCGCATCGCGCACGGCTGAGCTGTTCTGATGCAGAAGCAGATTGTAAAGGGCGGGAAGATAGGTCGAATAATAGCGCACCGAATCCTCAACCAACAGAATCGCCTGCACTCCGTAGCTGAGTATGTCGTGCTCGGCGTTGGCGCTGTCCTCCAGCAGTTTGATAATCGCGATAATCAGGTCGGAGGAGTTGTTCCAGCAGAAAACATGGTCTATGCAGGAAAGGTCGCTGGACTCTATGCGGCGGAAAATCTCCTTGGCAAATCCACATAGCAGCACAATCGGCACCTCGGCATCGAGGGCCTTGGCCTTGTGGGAAAACTCGAAAGGATCGAGTTCCCCGACATTGTACATAGTCAGTATAAGGTCGAACTTCTCCCCCGCTTCCATCAGAGGGAGCGCATCCAGGGTGGATTCCACTCTCACTATGGACGGCGGATTGCTCAGGTTCAGCTCAGCATAGTCCTGGGCGATGCGGGTTTCAATTCTTCCGTCCTCCTCCAGGGAAAAACTGTCGTAATTGTTGCAGATAAGCAGAATCCTCCGAATTCTGTGGCTCATCAGAGAAGTGTAATCTACCGGCATTTATCTGAGTGCTTCAATGGTGTGTACAAGTGCAGTGTGCAAGTCAAAAAGGGGTTTCCAGCCGAGGGCGCGGAGCCTGGACGAATCCAGACGGGCTTTGGTGGCTTTGCTGAAGCCGGCCGCTTCCACTGCCGAAGGCAGTTCGAAGACCACCTCGGTCCCGCAAATCCCGGCTATGGCAGAGGCGAGATCGCTAAGGGTGACATCGCAGCTCACATCCGCGATATTGTATGCATGGCCGCTCTCTCCGAGCAGAAGTATGTGCAGCAGGCCGGAAACGGCATCTGCGACATAGGTGTACGAATAGTACTGCCGTCCCTCGCTCTTCAGCACTATATTCTCTCCTGCCACCGCGTTGCGCAGGAACTGCGAAAGGGCCTTGGTATCGGAAGGAAGCAGGGTTGGCCCGAAGGAACGGGTGAAACGCGGGATGACCACGTCCAGCCCCCACTGGCGGGCATAGGCCTGGCACAGAGCCTCGCCGCAGCGCTTGCTCTCAGGATAGCCGGCGCGCAGGGTGTTGCAGTCTATGTAGCCGCAGTACTGCTCATCGAAGAGCTCCACATCTCCCCTGTTCTCCCCGTAAACCTCGTTGGATGAGGCGAATGCAAAGCGCAACCCGGAGCCGCAACCCCTGGCGTACTCAAGCATGTTGCCAAGCCCCCGGATATTGGTCATGATAGTCCCTACCGGATCGGTGGCGTACTGCAGGGGATGGGTGTTGCTCGCAAGATGAAGGACATAATCCGCCTTAAGCCCGAGGCTGAGGGGCTCGTTGATGTCGCAGGCGGCAAAGGTGAAAAGAGGGCTGTCCCAGTACTGGGAAAAGCGCTTGCGGGCACGCTCCCCGCTGCGTCCGAGCGCCACTATTCGGCAGTTCAGGCCATTTGATATGTTGCGCCGCATCAGAGTATCCACAAGGCAGCTTCCGATAAGACCGGTAGCCCCGCTCAGGAGCAGAGTCCGGCCTGCCAGCTTCTCCCAGGGGAGAGGGAGTGCGGCAACCGCCGCAACATCTTGAATATAAAGGGGATGTGTGTAAGCTTCCATTATTTTGCCTTTCTCAGATAAGCTCTGAACCATTCGAGGTCATCAGGGGTGGTGAGTTTCACGTTTTTGTCGGAGCCGGCCGCAAAATACAGCCTTTCCCCCAACTCCACCATCATTGTGTTGGTGTATGATGAACCGTATATGCCTATTTTCTTTTCGAAAGCCTCGTGGTAGGCGCTGTCCAGCCTGCCGAAAAGATATGCCTGCGGAGTGGAAACGCGCCTGAGCGTCTCACGCGGAATGTACTTCACCGTGGAAATCTCATCATCCACCACGAAAATCTGCTCATTGTAAGGCAGGGAGGTCACAGCATTGCCCCAGCGGACGCACTTTTCGATAACATCGGTCAACACAAAGGCATCCACAAGAGGTCTGATGCCGTCGTGGATGATGATTACATCGTCATCGGAGCATTCCCCTTCGAGGGAGAAGACTCCGTTTCTGATGGACTCCTGGCCGCTTGCGCCTCCGGTTACTATCTTCCGAAGTTTGGTTATGCCGCTCTCCGCACACCACCTGCGCACATCCTCCTGCCATCCGTCAATGCATACCAGCACTATGGAATCAACCATAGGATGCTTCTGGAAACCCTCCAGGGTGTAGAGCAGAACAGGCTTTCCTTCAACTTCTATAAACTGTTTCGGGATGTCATGCCCCATCCTGGAGCCCACACCGCCGGCAATTATTATCGCTATATTACTCATATGCCTTTTGTATTCATAAACCTTGCGGTTACGGTATCGGCCTGCCGCAACTGCTCCGGAGTGCCGGCAAAAACCAAGTCCCCGCCGCGCTCGCCCGCATCGGGGCCAAGTTCTATAATCCAGTCGGCGGCACGGATCACATCCATATTGTGCTCCACCACTACGAGGCTGTGTCCTCCTGCAAGCAGGGCGTCGAAAGCTTTGAGCAGCTTCTCCACATCATGGAAATGCAGTCCGGTGGTAGGCTCGTCGAAGATGAACAGTATCCTCTCCCTGCGGCCCCTTTCGCGGCTCATCTGCAGGAAGTAGGCGAGCTTGATTCGCTGGCTCTCGCCGCCCGACAGGGTGGAGGAACTCTGGGCGAGCTTGAGATAGTCCAGACCCACATCCACCAGCGGTTGCAGTTTCTCCACAATCTGGGCGGCCTCTGGCTCAGGGGCCGTACTGAAGAAATCTATGGCCTCGGCTACGGACATCGAGAGTATTTCATCCACATTGCGTCCGCGGTAGCGCACATCCAGTATTTCAGGCTTGAACCGTTTGCCGTGGCACTCTTCGCAGACCATGGTCACGTCCGACATGAACTGCATCTCAATTTTGACTACGCCTTCGCCCTGGCACTCGGGACAGCGTCCCCCGTCTTGATTGAAGGAGAAAAAGGACGGCCCGAAGCCGCAGACCTTGGCGTACTGCTGGTCGGAAAGCAGCTTGCGTATAAGGTCATAGGCCTTCATATAGGTGACCGGGTTGGAACGGGAGCTCTTGCCTATAGGGTTCTGGTCCACATATTCCACCCTGGAAATGCGGTCAATATTGCCCGCCAGTCCCTTGAAGGCGCCCGGCAGGTCTCCGGCATCGTTGATATGGCGGTAAAGGGCAGGATAGAGTATGTCTCCGACCAGGGTTGACTTGCCTGAGCCGGACACGCCGCTCACCACCGTAAGCACCCCGAGAGGGAATTTGACATCGATGGAGCGGAGGTTATGCTCCATTGCACCCTTCACTTCCACTGCATAGGTCCAGCTGCGGCGCTCCCTGGTGTAGCGCGGTCTGCGTCCGCTGAGATACTGCAAGGTGAGGGAGCGTGCGAAAGCGGATTCCGCAAGTCCTTGGGAATAAACGCCTTGAAATACTATTTCACCTCCGTTCAGTCCGGCGCGCGGGCCCATGTCGATAAGCAGGTCGGCAGCCCTGATGATATCCTCATCATGCTCCACGACCACAACCGTATTGCCCAGGTCGCGCAGCTTGCGCAGCACCCCGATGAGGCGCTCCGTGTCGCGGGAATGCAGGCCAATGGACGGCTCGTCGAGTATGTACATCGAGCCGACGAGCGAGCTTCCGAGCGCGGTAACAAGGTTGATGCGCTGGCTCTCGCCGCCCGAAAGGGTGTTGCAGGCACGATTGAGGGTCAGGTAGCCCAGCCCCACCTCCTCTATGCATTGCAGGCGGCTGAGCATCTCGTCGAGAGGTTCGCGGATTACCTGCATTTCACTCTCGCTCAGGGAAAGCTTGCTAAGGAAGTCGTGCGCCTTCTCCACAGTCATCGCGAGCACTTCGGAAATGGTCAGGCCCGCCACTTTCACATAGCCTGCCTCCTTGCGAAGGCGGGTGCCCTGGCAGGCGGAACAGGTGGTACGGCCGCTGAAGCGGTTGAGCATGAAGCGGTACTGAATCTTGTAGCGCTGCGTCTCCACGAAGCGGAAGAATTCGTTGATGCCTATGAGCCGCTGCGGGTCAGAATCATAGCTCTCCCCTTCCCGAGGCGCTTCGCCTTCCCAGATCAGGCGCTTTGTGCGCTCGTCCAACTTGCAGTAAGGGGTGAATATGTCGATGTCGTATTTGGACGCGAGCTCGATCATATGGTCCTTGAACCATCCCATCTTGTCTCCGCGCCAGCAGGCTATCGCCCCGTCATATATGCTTTTGCTCTTGTCCGGGACGACGAGATCCTCGCTTATGCCTATGATTTTGCCGAGGCCTCCGCATACCGGGCAGGCGCCCAGGGGGCTGTTGAAGCTGAAAAGGTATTCGTCAGGCTTGCGGAAGACTATTCCGTCCCTTTCGAAGCGGTTGCAGAAATGCTTCATCTTTCCGTCCGCGAAGACTGCAAGGTCTCCCCCTCCGGCCTCGAAGGCATCCGAAACGGAGGACAGCACGCGGGTGCGGTCGGTGAGCTCGCCGAAGCGGTCGACCAGCAGCATGGTGTCCGGCGGCAGCTCTCCGCCCTGCAGGGCCTCATCTATTTTGATCACCCGGCCTGCACCGAAAAGGCGGCTGTAACCTCTTTCCTTGAGGGACAGCAGGGTGGCTACCCAGTCCTGCCCCGTGTCCAGTCGGGCCAGCAGCAGGGCAGTTGCACCGCCAAGGCCCTCCAGGAAGGCAAGCACATCGCCGACAGTGTCGCAACGCACTTCTTCTCCGGAAACGGGGCTGTAAGTGCGTCCTATGCGGGCATAGACAAGACGCAGATAGTCGTAGATTTCAGTAGTCGTGGCAACTGTGGAGCGGGGGTTCTTCACATTGACCTTCTGCTCAATGGCAATTGCCGGAGGCACGCCGTCGATGGATTCCACGTCGGGCTTGCTCATCCTGCCGAGAAACTGGCGTGCATAGGAGGACAGGCTTTGCGCAAAACGCCTCTGCCCCTCCGCAAACAGGGTGTCGAAGGCAAGTGAAGACTTGCCCGAACCGGACACACCGGTAATCACCACGATTTTGCCTCGCGGTATTTCGACCGAAACATGCTTGAGATTATTGACGGTCGCATTCTTTATCGATATGCACTCTCCCATCTACTTTTTTCTGACATCCAGTTCAGGGAAGAGATAATCCATTCCCGCATATTCCTTGAGAATCCACAGTACATAGCTGATATTCACGCATATGCACTTCGTATAACCGTCCACCCAATACACATCGGAGGCCAGGGACTCCTTGTTGCCGTCGAAGGCGAGTCCCACCAGTTCTCCCCGGCAGTTGAGCACCGGACTTCCGGAATTGCCACCGGTGATGTCGTTGTCGGTGATGAAATTTACCGGAATCGGAGCCGGGAGCGAAGAGAGCAGCCCACTCCATTCCGAATGCAGACGGAAATCATAGGAAGAGCTGTCTTCCTTTGCAAGTATTCCGTCTGTGCAGGTCTGCCACGGGAGAGTCTGTCCGTCACGGCTGAAACTGCCTATCTTGCCATAAGTCAGGCGCAGGGTGGAATTGGCATCCGGATACTGATCCACCTTCCTGCGCTCGCGGTGACGGTAGGTCTGTCGGGTGTATTCGGCATTGAGTTCTGCCAGATTGTGCTCCCCGCACACCTCCTGAACCTTTTCATTGAAATCCTGGATGCTGCGGTCGGTGAGGAAAAGGTAGATTGGCGAAGTTTTGCTCATCTGAGAATCCGTCCACAGGCTTGCCACAAGGGCATCCCAGTCAGTGAGTCCGTTTGGGCTGTGGGCATAGAACACTTCCTTCTGGTATGGTCCCCACATGGTGCTGTCCACATTTTCGTAGTATTTGCGCACACTGTAGGCGAAGAGTTCCTTTTCCACTCTCATATCCAGCACCGCATATTCCTTGTCCATGTCCAGAGGCTTGCGCGCATTCTTGAGGCGGGTCGCCACCAGGGAGAGGCCGCTGCCCCGCACTATAGTCTCGCGATACCAGATCCGATTGCGTTCCGGCTCCCTGAGAGCAGTGTATAGGGAATCCATGGAGGCGTTCAGGGAGCGCATGCGGCGTCCGTCGCGTCCCCTGTGCATATGCCTTTCGTCCTTTCGTTTGAGTTCCCTCACCCCGAAGCGCTCAACGCACTGCACCTCACCTTCCTGGTTTTCCTGTATATTGCTGAGGGTAAAGTATTTATTGGCATAAAGAAGACGCACTGACTCTTCCCTGTCCATCCATTTCTTCATTATTGCCATCTGGTCTGCACGCACCTCGTTGCAAATCGGCAGAGAGAGGGTGGTGAGATAATTCACCTTGGAGGATGAAGAGTATCTGTCGGTCCTTCCTGGATAACCGAGAATGAAGGTGAAATCCCCCGGGGCAAGGGCGGAAGCGTCAATCGGCAGCCACCCGGAAGGGGTAATGGGCTTGCCGTCAGGACCATAGACCCTGTAAAGCGCGAAATCCCCCTTGTACTGAGGCCATTCCCAATTGTCTATGTCCCCGCCGAAGGCGGCTATGCTCACCGGCGGCGCGGCAACCAGACGCACGTCGTCGTACTCGCGGTAGAGGGAAAGGTAGTACTTGGAACCGGCCCACATTGAGGACAGTGAGGCCTCACAGCCTGTTTCCTCCCTGTATTTCTTCTCTATCAGGTGGCTGAGTTTGCGCATACCCGCTTTGATTCCCTGCTCCTTCAGCTGCTTTTTCAGCTGCTCGACCTCATCGGTGACATCCGTGATTCTCACCAGAAACTGCACCTTCTTTCCCGGAATCCTTATTTCCTCTTCGCGGGAACGGGCCCAGAAACCGTCTTCGAGGTAATTGTGCTCAGCGGTGCTGAGCGAGAACACATCGGAATAGGCGACGTGGTGGTTGGTAATCAGCAGGCCCTGCGAGGAAATCATGCTTCCGGTGCCGACGAAGTCCATGGACACTACTGCTCCGCACAGCGAAGCGTCTTCCACGTTGTATATATCCTTGCCCTCCAGCTGGAGCCCGGCGCGCTGCATCTTGCGCACAAGCCGGTCAGAGAGCGAATTAACCATCCACATGCCCTCGTCCGCCCCCGCAAGGAGGGGCAGGCAAATCAGAAACGCTATGGCGAATAATCTCTTATTTCCCATAGGCTCAGTATTTATAAACGCTTCCCGCCGTGCTGAACTTGAGCCTTGCGTCTTCCTCGCGCACGTCGTCAGCCTTGTAGGTAATGGTCCATTTGTCCATAGTCATCAGTTCCCAAAGCCTGTCGGCTGTCATCGGAGCGGCATAGCGCACCTGGATGGAAGGAACGAGGTCCCTGTTCAGGGCAAGGTACACTCCGATTACGCCCTCTTCCTTGGAGAGATGGTTGCTCAGGTAAGGCAGGGCCCTGCGTATGATAGGCTTCTCGTAGCTCTGGTCGGCGATTTCGTAGATGTACTGAGGGGCGTTGGCATAGACCTCGCTGCGCTTTCGCACCACGGTGCTGTCGCCCTGAGGGTAACGGCCGTTGAACTCCGCCTTGAAGCCGTCGAACATCTTCTCAAGATACTCTGCCACAGGGATATAGCTCTCTCCCTTTTCGAGGCGCACGAACTTGAAGTCCACAGGGGTGTCCTTGGTACCGCCGCCGTGCACAGGCATGGAGAGCATCTTCATCTCCACTATCTGTTTGAACCACTTTTCGTCGAGCTGTTCGTCCGGGGACATATAGACGCGCACAATCAGAGGGCATGCGTACTCGCTCTCAAGCCCGAAAACGCTCTTGCCGGTACCCCGCATCTGCAGGCCGAGGTAATTGAGGTCCAGTTTGTCGTACATTTTCTCCGTACGTATGGTGACGCACTTCAGGCTGTCCAGCTTCTTTGGGTCCGGGGACCAGATGCGGAAATGTGCGGGAACATAGATCTGCTCCATGATCCGCTCCTCGTCGGTCACCTTAGGGTCGTAGCTGAGCACCACGCTGTGCGTGCCCACATAGGTCTTCACCCCGTGCACGCCCGGCACCTTCTCCATCCTGGCTTTGAAGGCCATTGAGGAGCCGTAGCACTTGACCGACTTGAGGCCTTCGACCTTCATGGTCTTGAGCTCCATCCCTTCCTCGACTCCGAAAGTCTCGTTGATGGTAGGAAGCTCGAACCTGCTGCCTATCACCGCTCCGAGCACTGCAAGGGCCACCGCGAGCACCGCAGGCAGGTACTTTCCGGCCTTGGACCTGCCCTTCGGGCTTACGCCTATTCTGAGGGCCTTGCTCGGGCAGGCGGCGACGCATTCCCCACAGAGCATGCAATCCACGGCGGTCAGCCTCTGGCCTTCCGCAGGCACATTGATGTGATATGGACAGGCCTTCTGGCAGGACATGCAGTGGCGGCCGCACCTGTCCTGGTCCACGATCACCGCAAGCGGCTGAACCTTGGTGGCATAGGCAATGACTTCAAGCACATAGCCCACCACACAGAAGGCTCCCAGATACCAAGGCCAGGCAATCCTTACGCCCAGCAGCGAGAGCACCCAGAAGAGCAGGCCCATGGCCAGCAGCGGAATCCAGAACTTGAGGCCGTTTGAAAGCGCCCCGAGAGGGCATATGTAGCGGCACCAGAATCTTTTGATGAAAAAGCCGGGCAGAAGCACCAGGGCAAGGCTCACAAGGCTCATCCACAGGGTGATCTCACCCTTGAATCCGGTTGCAACGGCATAGTATGGGTCCAGGTTCTTGCAGAAGAGCTCGCTGGCCGTTGCGGTGGAGTAGAAAATCCAGAAAAGCAGGGCGTATTTGACTGCGCGAAGGATGTAGTCAGGCACACTCTTGCGGCGAATCTCAAGGCCTTTGATGCCCATCGCCATCCTGGCTTTGGTGAGCATGTCCTCGACTGTGCCTATAGGGCAGATGTAGGCACAGAAAAGCTTGCTGAAAAGGATTACCCCTGCGGCAAGCACCAAACCCATCATAATCTGCAGACTGCTCATCGAGCAAGGCAGGGAGCCCCTGGTCAGGAAGGTGACAAAAGCCTGCAATCCACCCATTGGGCAGTACTTTTCAGGATCACTGCCAGCGAGTGTTATGAATCCGACGATTGCGAGAAGAACTCCCCATTGGAGCAGGTACTTCGGCCAGTTGGCGCGTATGGTTTTAATCTTTGCCATCACGTAAAATTTTAATCCTTCAAAGTTAGCGATTCTCTTCGGAAAATAATATATTTGCAAGGCATAATTCTGTAGTGTATGGATACAAAACGGCTGAAAAAAGTCCTTGCGGGCGCTATAGCCGCCCTACTGATATCGGGTCTTCCGATATCGGCTGCAGCTACGGGATTTGACATCACCGGCTCCATACTGGAGGAAGGCAGCGATGCCCCAATTCCGGGAGCTGCCCTGAAAATCGACGACGGCACCATCTGGGCTATGAGCAATGCCGAAGGAGTCTATATATTCACCGATATTCCGAAAGGACACTACCTGCTGACAGTGGATTGCCTGGGCTATGTTTCCAAGAGCGTGGAAATAGAGATCAAGGACAGGGACCTCAAGCTGGATTTCTCCCTGAAAATCAGTTCCCTTGCCATAGAAGAGGTGACGGTGACGGCAGAAAGGGCAAAGACGGGCCTCAACACTACCACGACCCTGGGGCGCGATGCGCTCAACCATCTGCAGATGTCCTCCCTTTCGGATGTTTCAGCCCTGCTTCCGGGAGGCAAGACCATAAATCCTGACCTTACGACGGCTACCAGCTTCTCCCTGCGTCAGGGAGGCAGCACGGCAGGCAATGCGGCTTTCGGCACAGCCGTGGAGGTGGACGGCGTGCGCCTTGGCAGCAACGCCGGGTTCGGGGAAATGGCAGGAGTGGACACGCGCAGCATCAGCGTTGACAATGTGGAGTCGGTGGAGGTGATAACCGGCGTGCCGAGCGCCGAATACGGCGACCTGGGAAGCGGGATGGTGCGGATTCACACCCGCCACGGCAAGACTCCCCTGAACGTGAATTTTTCCGTCAACCCGAGGACCTGGCAGACTTCCGTTTCCAAGGGAATCGGCCTTGGGGATGAGGGCGTGCTGAATGTCAGCGGCGAATGGGCCCGCGCCACAAAAAAGCTGTACAGCCCTTACGAGTCCTACACCAGAAGGGGGCTTTCGATGACTTACAGCAACAATTTCGCCCACAACCTGCGTTTCGAGGGCGGGCTTTCCGCAAACATAGGAGGAATGAATACGGAAGATGATCCGGATGCCTTTACGGGCGCATTCAACAAGGCCAGGGCGAATGCCCTGCGTGCCAATTCCTCCATATCCTGGATGCTTGGCAAGCCATGGATCACCTCCCTGAAGGCGGAGGCTTCCCTTTCGTTCGAAGACGACCTCTCGCAGGTTCATAAATACAACTCCTTCTCCTCCAACCAGCCCGCGGTGCACTACGAGCAGCAGGGCTACAGTCTGGCCGTCAAACGCCCCGTGCTCTACTACTCGGACTTGATTACTGACTCCAAGGAACTGGACCTTGCAGCCTCCCTGAAATACAGCCTCAACCGAAATTTCGGAGCCGTGAAGAGCAAGTTCAAAGCCGGTGCGCAGTGGAAGGCCAACGGCAACACGGGGCAGGGAGAATATTACCTGGACCCTGCACTCGCCGACCACGGCTACAGGCCGAGGCCATACAGCGATTATCCTTTTATGCACAACTTCTCCCTCTACGCCGAAGAAGAGGCCCTTGTCCCCATAGGCAGGAGCAAACTGAGCGTTTCCTTCGGACTGAGGCAGGAAAACGTGCTGGTGAAAGGCTCGTCCTACAGGAATGTCAGCAGCCTGTCCCCGCGCTTCAACGCAAAGCTGGAGCTTTCCGACAACTTCTCCGTCAGGGGAGGATGGGGCATATCCGAAAAACTGCCTTCTTTCTACATACTCTACCCTCAGCAGGAGTACAGGGACATCCAGACCTTCGGCTATTCCTACGAGGGCAGTTCGGAATATGTGTACTACACCATTCCATACACCCTGGAGTACAATCCGGATCTTCGCTGGCAGCGTAGCAGCAACTCCGAGCTGGGAATGGATTTCCGTCTGGGACAGACCTCTGTTTCTCTGGTAGGCTATATCAACATTACCGAAAATCCATACACTCTGGGAACCGCATACTCTCCTTTCTCCTACCGCATCAGCGCCAGGCCGAGCGGGTTCACCACCGGTGCCCTTACCGACATCAGGGTGGACAACCAGACGGGCGAAGTCTATGTCAGGGGCTCGGAGGATGAGGGATGGACCCTGATGGACACCAAGGTGATTGATAGGACTTTTGTAAAGACCACCCGCCAGGAAAACGGCAAGCCGGTGCGCAGGGCCGGTGTCGAGCTGACCGCGGACTTCCCGGAAATCAAGCCTCTGAGGACCAAGTTCAGGCTTGACGCCTCCTGGTGCGGCACCAGCTCCCACGATGACAGGCTCTGCTGGTACTACCAGACCGGATGGTCCCACAGTTCGGAGCCGGACAAGTCCTACCAATACGCAGGACTGTATGCCAACGGAGGCAGCTCCGCACCTGTCATGAACGGAAAGATCACCCATAATCTGGATGCCAACCTCACGGCAATCACCCATATCCCAGAGGCTCGGCTCATCATCACACTGAGGCTGGAGGCCTCGCTGCTGAGGATGAGCAGGAACATCTCCATTGCCGACGGGCAGCCTTACGCCCAAAGGAGCGAGGACGGCTACTGGTATGTCTATCCGGTTTCCTATATGGACGTGGACGGCAATGTGCATCCTTTCACGCAGGCTCAGGCTTCGGACCCGGCTTTCAGCAACCTGATTTTGAAATCCGGCAACATCTACACCTTCGACCAGGACGGCTACGGCCCTTATGCCTGCGCCAACCTCAGCATTACAAAGGAAGTCGGGGACAAGGTCAGCATCTCCTTCTTCGCAAACAATTTCACCTATTCGAGACCCTATGTGGTTTCGTGGGCAACCGGAGTGGGGGCCATTTTCACCCCGGACTTTTATTACGGACTCAGCTGCAGATTGAAACTATGAGAAGAATGCTTGCATATCTGGCTCTTGCCTCCCTGATGCTCTGCGGATGCCTTTCCCTGGAGCAAAACCCTTTCCAGGCTTCTCTCTGCACGCTTGAGGTGAGTGTCATCTGGCCGGAGGGCTTTGAGGCCGCAGGAGCAGTGACCGTGAAGGCGGAGGAAATCAACCTCGGGCACTGCTACAGCGCGGTGAGCGGCTCAGAGGGCAAGGCTGTGCTGCAGCTCAGCAGCGGGGTGTACAGGCTTAGCGTTTCGGAGCGCCGGGACGCTGATGTGTTCAACGGCACGGCCGACAAGGTGATTGTCAGCCGGGGCGTCACTGCAGCGAGCATTCAGCTCAAAAGATCCAAGGCCGGCACCATAGTCATCAAGGAAATCTATTGCGGCGGCTGCCTGAAAACCCCGGAGGAAGGCACCTATCAGAATGACCAGTACATCATTCTTCACAACAACCACTACGAAGTCCAGTACCTGGACAGCCTGTGCTTCGGCACCCTGCTGCCCTACAATGCCATGGCTACCAATCCTTTCATCTCCAGGGACGGGGAAGGCAATGTCACCTACCCTGAGTTCGCGCCTATAGCCCAGTGCGTATGGCGCTTCCCGGGGGACGGCGGCAGTTTTCCTCTACAGCCCGGAGAGGATGCGGTGCTGGTGCTCAAGGGCGCGATAGACCATAGCGCAAGATACCCTCAGTCGGTCAACCTCAACAAGGAGGGCTACTTCGTCTGCTACAACAATACATATTTCACCAACACCACCTACCATCCTGTGCCTGGGGACAAGATTGACCCGGCAAGGTATATGGATGTGGTTGTGAAGACCGGCATTGCCAATGCCTACACCTTCTCCATAAACTCCCCTACCGCCCTGCTGTTCAGGCTGAGGGGCGAGCCGGATGTGCGCCAGGTGCCGGGAAGCACGGTGGACAAGGTTACAGCCATCCCTTACGAGGATGTTATAGATGCCGTGGAGGTTTTTTCCGGATCATCATCGGCCAACGCAAAGCGCCTGATTCCGGAGCTGGATGCCGGCTATGTGAGCCTTCAGAATTCTTTCCTCTGCCACACTCTGATGCGCTCTCGAGACGAGGCCGCGAGCGAGGCAGCAGGCTACGAAATACTCTCTGACACGAATAATTCAAGCAATGATTTCTATGAACGCGAAACACAGTCTCTGCACGATTAGCTTGATCGTGACCCTCCTGTGCTTCGCAGGGGAAATCAAGGCGCAGTCCCGCTACGAGAGGGTGCTGCTCGACAACCTGTGGAATGACGGGGTCGGAGTCAACGGCATAAGGATGGGAAGTGTCGGCGCCGCCGAAGCCTCACTGTACACGGGCTGGGAGCAGGGCGGACTGAAAGAGGCTTGGGCGGCGCCGTCGCTTTGGACAGCGGGAGCACAGACCCGGGCCATAAGGCATCTGGACCGCTTCTCTATGACCGGAGCCTTCGCCTTCGAACAGAGGCAGGGCGAGGGGATGTGCGGGCCCATGTCCATAGAACCCGGCTACTTCCCCATCGAGGTGTGGGAGTTCACCCCGGGCCGCAAGACGCTTCAGAGCTACCTGGTGGACGGAGGCATAAGCGTGGATCTGGACGAAAGCTGGAGGCTTGGAGGACGATTCACTATGAACTCCCGCAACTATTCCAAACGCAAGGACCTGCGACATCTGAATTACCGCCTGGACTTGGAATGCGCCGCCGGAATGATGTGGCACAGCGGCGGTTTATCTGTCGAAGCGGATGCTCTGCTTGGCAGGGCGGCCGAAACCATAAGCGCCGACCAGATCGGCCTGACGCAGGGCTACCTGCAGGCCTTCCTGGACAAGGGGCAGATGTATGGAGTCAGCGAGCTTTGGACCGGCAGCGGCGTGCATTTGGCGGAGCCGGGAGTGAACAGCCTTCCGATGAGCGAAAACAGCTTCGGGGCTGCCTTGGAGGCGGGATGGAAGGATAAGGCCTTCGCTTCCCTGCAGTACCGCCACAAAAGGGGCGTAGCCGGAGAGAAGGAGTTCATATGGTACACATTCCCAAGCGATGAACTCGCCCTGCGACTAGGATGCAGGATGGGTGCGCACAGCCTCAGGCTCTCGCTTACAGGTAGCGCGCAGACCAACAGCGAAAGCGTGCTGGACAAGATTTCGGAGGGCGGCATCACCACCGTGAAGACCTATGGTTCCAACCGGATTCTGGAAAGGCGGCGCCTGCTGCTTTCTCCGTCCTATCAGTATGATAGTCAGGTGTTTACCTTCAGAGCCGAAGCCCGCTGTGAGATCCAGCGCTCGCTCTCTTCGCTGGTGTATCCATATCTGAAATGGCAGCAGACGGAGCTTCTGGACACTCGCGTTTCAGGACGCTACCACCTGGGCAGCCTGGAGCTGGAACTCTGGCTGGGGGCTTCGCTCGGCAGCCTTGATGAGCGGGAGTCGCAGCTGAGCGAGGTGCAGGTGGACGGGCTGCCGCTGCGCTACGAGCAGGGTTTTGCACAGATTTACGAATACCTTTGCATGCCTAAGGCAAAGGGCGGACTGCAGGCCAGGTGGTATCCGGGCGGCAAGTCCTGGTTCCTTGGGCTGGATGCCGAGGCCCTGCTTGGCCTTGGTCCTTGCGAAGTGCTTGACGGAAGGACACGCGCAGGCGCATCAATTACAGTAGGATTAGATTTTTGATACGATATGAAAAAGCATGGATTAATCATTTTCGCAGCCCTTGCACTGCTGGCCTGCAACAGGGAAACTCCCCTGCCACCGGCAGATGGCGCTGTGATCAGACTTGAACCTATTATCTCTAAAGCGACTTCCACCAATTTCGAGGAGGGGGATATGATAGGTCTGAGCATAATCCGCTCAGACGGAAGCCTGTATGCGGACAATGCCTGCCTGAGCTATTCCGACAGGGTGTTCTCATCCTCTCTCAAATGGTACGCCGACGGTGGGCAGAGCTGCACCGTTTCCGCTTACTACCCTTACATTGAGGGTGGGGTGCCGCAGAGCTTCAGCGTTGCAACGGACCAGAGCGCGGGAGCCGGCGCTTCCGACCTTATGTTCGCCTTCAAGGAAAATGTATTCCCTCAGGGAGATGCTCTGCTGACAGTGTTCCGCCACCAGATGGTGCAGATTGTCATCAGCATAGACAACCCGGGAGTCCAGGTAGGCGATGTTGTGGTGAAGGGCGTAAGGCCGTCCGTTAAAGTGATTAAGGCTTCTGACGGTTCGCTGTCGGTTGCTGCCGATGAGAGCGCCGCGCCTGTTGACATCAAGGCCGAGACCATTGAGGAAGGGCGCAAGTACAGGGTGATCATTGCGCCTCAGAGCGGTTCCTTCGAAATCGGAGTGGCAGTTGACGGGGCTACCCTTCTCACCGGAACAGGCGAGGCCGAGCTGCTTTCCGGCTACACCTATGGGGTTGGCATTGAGATACTTCCGGATATGATGAAAGCCAGCTTCGCAGGCGAAATCGAGAATTGGGAGGACGGCGGCAGCCTGATCGGAACAGTGGTTGACGAGAGTGAGGCCGAGGAGCTGGAGGGCTGCATCAAGTACCGCGGCAAGACCTACACCACCGGCGTGTTCGGGGGAAGGAAGTGGATGACGGAGCCTATGGCCTATCTGCCTGAGGGAATGAGCGCCGTGGCCGCTCCTGCCGAGGGTTCTGTCTGGTATCCGTATTCTACTGACGGGACTGTCGCCACAGCACTTTCGGACGAGGAGTCCATCAAGGCTCTAGGCTATCTTTACAGCTATGAGGCCGTGTTCGGAACTGCCTTTACAGCAGATAATTACAACTCTTTCGAAGGGGCTCAGGGCATTTGCCCGAAGGGCTGGCACGTGCCTACCCGTGCGGAGTACATGGAACTGTTCGGCTATTCCAACAAGCATATCGACGGCGGCGAGAGCGGGCCTGTCACGGATGACAGCGCCCTGTTCTGGGACCAGACCCTCAACTATGCTACCATAGTGAAGGCCAATGAGATGGGATTCAATTTCGTGCAGAGCGGAACTGTGGTGAACGGCAAATACCTCACTAACGTTTGCGCCTCTCCAAAATGCACTGTGGAGGAATGCCTCGGAAAACCGTCTGTGAACTACCTTATGACTTCCAGCTCGAATACCATCACTTCGAGCGGAGTCTTCCAGATGTTCACGGGAATGACCACCTTTACCGAGACCTATTCCAAGGGAAGATTGAGCCTGTCTTATTCAGCGTATAATTCAGGATTACAGTTAAGATGTGTTAAAAATCTTTAAATCAAAATATTATGAAGAGAATTAGTTTTGTAGGATTGGGCCTTGCACTCGTGGTTTTGAGTGCAGGATGCCAGAAGGTCAATGATCTTGAGGTAAGGGTTTCCGCCCTCGAGGAGAAGACTGAGAAGATTGAGGCTGCCATCGCGCAGCTTCAGGCCGCTGTCGACGGAAAATATGCCGTCGAAGCAGTTGAAGAGATTGAGAACGGTTACAAGATTGTGTTCACCAACGGAAAGAGCATCGAGTTGGTAAACGGCAAGGACGGTGCTGATGGTGCTCCGGGCAAGGACGGTGCTGATGGCGCTCCGGGTGCTGATGGTGCTCCGGGTGCTGATGGCGATTCGTTCTTCAAGAGTGTCACTGTTACTGCAGAGCATGTCACCGTCGTGCTGAACGACGAGGCGCAGACCACCTTCGTGCTCCCCATGGCAGTGAAGATTGTGATTGGGGACGCAGAGGATGTGATTCTGATTGCCGAGCAGGCAACTGTTCCTGTTGTGATTCCTGATTTCGAAGAGCCTGTAAGCGTGTGCGCAACCGTAGTGAATGGCAGCGTGGTTACCAAAGCAGCCGCTTCTTCTTGGGAAGCTGTCATTGCAAGTGACTGCAAATCAGTGCTTGTAAAGAACACAGGAGCCGCCGCCGGCGATACCGGACTTCTGCAGGTAATTGTAGTCAAGAAGGATGGTACCACCTACACCTCAAGCAAGCCAATCAAATGCACCCGCGGTTATCTCAACTATGGCGGTTACAACTACAAGACCGTCATTATGGCTGACGGAAGGGCCTGGTTCGCAGAGAATCTGCACTATGTTCCGGAAGGAGCATCCATTGCCCCTCTCGACTTCTCCGAAAAGACCGGAATTTACGCTCCTTGCGTTACCAGCGGTGATAAAAATGTCGCGGGTTCTATGGATGAGGCTGTAATCAAGGCCCAGGGTTTGTTCTACTCAGATGACGTTGCATTCGGAGGAACTGCTCCTGAATGGGCTCTGAATGTCGATGTTGAGAACAATCAGGGAATCTGCCCTGACGGATGGCATATTCCTACAGCTGCCGAGGGTATCGCCCTTATCGGAAAATGCAATGACAAGACCCTCACTGACGTGAATGCACCATACTACAACGCCACCGATGCACGCTGCAATCTTGCTGAAATCAACCAGGACGGCATCAACTTCCAGCCTTACAGCTATGTCAATGCAGAGGCCAGCTACGGCAACAGGGTGATGAACGTCAGCGGTGTAGCCGAGTTTGCCGGGATGAACTCAATGGATTATTTCCACCTCAGCACCGGCAGGTCAGCAAAACAGAACTACGCATTTATGATCAGCAACGTCGCCGCTTCTACAACAATCGTTGTGGGCTACAACAACATCACCAACGCCTGCCACGTCCGCTGCATCCGCAACAACTAACGCTTAGCGGCAGGCATTGACTCACAAACACTTACAGTAAATCAGGTATCCTTTTGGGGTACCTGATTTTTCATAACTATCTGTATTACAGGTACTTACGTTTTACTCAACTTTTGGAAGTCAGCAATTGCTCCTCCCCACAAGCAGTCAAGGTTGGGCTCACCACAAGCCACAAACATTAACCACTTGATATACAATTTCTTACAGAAAATCAGATGTAATTTTGGGGTACCTGACTTACTATTCGCAAAAAACTATTCCTGATGTGACAGATCAGGAAAAATAGAAAGTGCCACAGAAGGGCCTGGAAGGCATATTGGCAATTTCCTAATGTGACACATCGGGAGCTAAAAGTGCGTGGAAGGCCGTTTTTCATCCTGATGTGACACATTAGGAAAACCCGAAGCGGCAAACAGTGACTGTGAAGTACCTCAGAAAGCCCAAAAGACGGTCGGGGATTTCCTAACGTTACACGTCGGGAAAACTCGGGAGGGTCTAGCAGGGTTGTCCAAAGTGCGCAGAAGGAGTCACCAAAGTGCGCAGACGGGATCGCTGTTGAGGGGTCACCGTTACTGGGGATAATTGAGGTTGTCGTCGGTGGGGTGGTCGAGGACTTCGTGGAGATAGCGGGAGGCTTCGAGGCGGGCCATAGGGAGGTTCATCATCAGGTAATTGCCGCAGTCACGGGCACAGGCACCCGGGACGGGGCCGTCAAACTGGGAGATGAATGTGAAGGTCTCGCGCATAAGCGGCAGTATATCTGCACTTTGCAGGTCTCCCTTGACGATGAGGTAATTGCCGGTGAGGCAGCCCATGGGTCCCCAATAGATTATCCTTTCGCCCCACTCGCTGTGGTTTCGCAGGAATGTGGCGGCAAGGTGCTCTATGGTGTGAATTGCATCCGGATGGAGCACCGGCTCCCTGTTGGGCTCCTTCATCCTGATATCAAAGGTGGTCACGACTTCCGAACCCACGCGGTCCTTTCGCGAAACGAAAATTCCGCGTTTCAATCGGAGATGGTCTACTGTAAAACTTGCTATTTTTTGCATATACCTCAAAATTACTAAATATATACCCCAAAACCAATGCTGCCATCCACCCTAACCAAGTTCACCGTCCAGCAGGTAGCCCAGGAAGCGGTGGCACTGCTCTTCGTCAAGGCCGCGTCGGCGGGCGTAGTCATCGAGGGTGGCCTTGTCCAGGTGACGGATTTCCGGGTAGCTGGCCTCAGGGTGGATGAATATGAAGCCGCAGATGGAAGCGTCCGGAATCATGGCGTAGCTCTCTGTAAACTCGATAGCCAGACCGTCGCTGTCCGGAATCAGCTCCATGATATCCTTCTTCAATGTGTGGTCAGGACAGCTTGCGTACCCTGCTGCAGGCTTGACTATCTTCATCCCTTCGATGCCGGCACCGGCAAGTTGTTTCTCGAGTTGGGCGTCAATCCAGCAGGAAACGGCCTCTGCAAGAGTGACTTTGACGGAGCGCAGGAGCATCGGTTCGTATGAGGCCTCGCACTGGGAGCAGTGGCAGCGGCCTGCGCGGACCTGGCGATATGCACCGCCCTGCCCGTCGGCAGCCAGGTCCCCGCAGGTGTGGACGCTGGCGGCGAAGACTCCGAAAGGAGTCGGCGCCGCCGCGCCCACGAAGTCGGCAAGGCTCAAACCCTTGCCGACCCGCTGCCGCAGCATCGGCAAACGCCTTCCGCCTTCCAATACAATATCATCCCCCTCACGCCGCCCCATGTAGAACTTGGTCGCAACACGTATGGACAGACCCCCGTTCCTGCTGAAATCCTCAAGCATCTTCAGGGCATCCGCCTTGAGGGATTCGTCTTCCTTCACGGCCCAGGTGGCGTAGAACATCCTCCAATCGAAGAACTCAAGCACCTTGTCCAGAGGGAGTTGCGTCAGCGGCACGGATTGCGGCATCAGCCCCTTAAGGTACGACTCATCCGCAAAACCACCAACTCCACTAGCCGCAACCCCAGCAGCACGCGCAGCACCAGAGCCAGCCACACCAACTCCACCAGCCGCACCCGAACCACCAAAGCCAGCAGCCCCAGCCCCGGCGAGCTCGCGGAGCTGCCGCTGTTTGCGGTGCTCCTCCTCCTCGAAGGCCTGAGGGTCCATCATATAGCGCTTAGCCATAACCGCGCTCGCGGAAGCGTCCGGACCATAGAACACATGATCATAGAGCGGAGCCAGCTTGACTGCAGTATGCAGCGCCGAAGCGGTTGCTCCCCCGACAAAAAGCGGGGTCGTGAGGCCGCGCGCACTCATCTCCCGGCACAGCTCCTCCATCTGGAAGAGGGATGGGGTTATGAGCCCGCTCACGCCTATCACGTCGGCTCCGAGCTCGGCCGCCTTGCCAAGAATCTCCTCCTTAGGCACCATAACGCCCAGGTCCGTCACGTCGAACCCGTTGCAACTCAGCACTATAGCTGTAATATTCTTACCTATGTCGTGCACATCGCCCTTGACCGTGGCGATGAGAAATTTCGGCTTGGAGCCGGCGCCGTTCTCCGAGTCCGCCTCCATATAGGGCGAGAGCACGTCTATCGCCTCCCTCATCAGCTTCGCCGACTTGACCACCTGCGGCAGGAACATGCGCCCCGCGGCGAAATTGTCCCCGACGGTCTGCATACCGTCCATCAGCGGCCCTTCGATCACTGCCACGGCGCTGCCCAGCATCTGAAGGCACTCCAGCACATCATCCCGCAGCGCCGAAGCATTGCCTGCCACAAGCGAAGCCGACAGCCTCGCCGGAGCCGGTACCGCCGTCGCACCCGCCGCGCCCGAAGCCGTCGCGTCCGAACCAGAGCCCGCGCCCGCCGAACCCGTCGCGCCCTCCAGCACCTCCCGGGCCTTGGCAATCAGCCTTTCGGTCGCATCGTCGCGCCTGTCGAGAATCACATCCTCGACCTTTTCGAGCATATCCGGCTCTATATCACCGTAAACCTGAAGCATCCCGGGGTTGACAATTCCCATATCCAGCCCTGCCCCGATCGCATGGTAGAGGAAGGCCGAATGCATCGCTTCCCTCACCGCGTTGTTGCCGCGGAAGGCGAATGAGAGGTTGGATATGCCCCCGGACGTGCGCGCTCCCGGGAGATTGGCCTTGATCCAGCGCACCGCCTCGATGAAGTCCACCCCGTAGCGGCGGTGCTCCTCAATGCCCGTGCCCACGGAGAGCACGTTGACATCGAATATGATGTCGCGCGGCAGCACTCCGGCCTCCCGGGTGAGCAGGCGGTAGGCCCGCTCGCATATCTCTATCTTCCGCGCGTAGTCCGTAGCCTGGCCCTGCTCGTCGAAGGCCATCACTATCATAGCCGCGCCCAGGCGCCGTATTTCCCTGGCCTTCATCAGGAAGACCTCCTCGCCCTCCTTGAGGGATATGGAGTTGACTATGCACTTGCCCTGCGCGTTCTTCAGGCCCTGCAGCACCGTCTCCCAATCCGACGAATCCACCATAAGCGCGGCCTTCGCCACGGCCGGGTCTGAGGAGATATGACGCAGGAAAGTGCGCATCTGCGCGGCTGAATCCAGCATGGCGTCGTCCATATTCACGTCTATGATGCCCGCCCCGCCTTCGATCTGCCCGGCGGCAATCTGCAGCGCCTCGTCATATTGCCCGGCGGCAATCAGGCGCGCGAATTTGCGCGATCCGGCGACATTGGTACGCTCTCCGACATTGGTGAAATTGCTGCGCTCCCTGTCCACATAGACCGGCTCCAAGCCGCTGAGAACCAGCAAGTTCTCGGGAGCGGGGCGAAGGGCGCGAGGCTTGCATCCGCTGATTTCGCGCGCTATCGCGGCGATATGCTCCGGCGTCGTGCCGCAGCAGCCACCGGCTATGTTGAGTATGCCCCGCGAGGCCATGGAGCGCATCTGCGCGGCCATCTGCGCGGGCGTCTGGTCATATTCCCCCAACTCGTTGGGAAGCCCGGCGTTGGGGTAGCACAGGACCCGGCAGGAGGCGAAGCCCGCGAGTTCCTCGACCAGAGGGGTCAGCTCCTGCGCGCCCAGCGAGCAGTTGAGTCCGAAGGCCCATAGCCTGCCGTGTTCCACGCTATGGTAGAACGCCTCTATGGTCTGCCCCGTCAGGGTCCTGCCGCTGCGGTCGCTCACGGATACGGATACGGCCAGGGGCAGGTCCAGCCCCATTTTGTCCATGGCGTAGATCGCCGCCTTCACGTTGAGCGCGTCGAAGCAGGTCTCGAGCAGGATCAGGTCCACCCCGCCTTCCGCAAGGGCGCCGATCTGCTCGCCGTACACCTCCACGAGGTCGTCGAAATCGTATTTCCTGTAGGCCGGGTCCATCGCATCGGAGGCGAGGGAAAGCGACTTGCCGGTAGGCCCCACGCTCCCGGCCACCAGTACCCGGCGCTTTGCTTTGTCGGCGGCTTTTCGGGCTATGCGTGCGGCCTGCAGGGCCATTTCGCGCGCCTTGTCCTGCAGCCCATATTCCTCCTGGCTGATGCGGTTTGCGCCGAAGCTGTTGGTCTCGATTATGTCGGCTCCCGCCGCAATATAGGCCTCATGAACAGCCTGAATAGCGTCGGGGTCGCTAAGGTTGAGAGTCTCGAAATTGGACGCGCCAGGGAAGCGTGCCTGAAGCACAGTTCCCATCGCGCCGTCGAGCATCAGTATGCGGTCTGGGCAGTCTAGAAGCATTCCCTGAGGATTCCGATAATGTTGTCCGACTTGCCCATAGTGTAGAAATGCACGGCCGGAACTCCGTGTGCGAGAAGGTCTTTGGTCTGCATCGTGGCCCACTCCTGCCCGATTCTGTAGCATGCGGCCTTGTCCTGGGCGTGCGCCTCAAGTTCGCTGGTGAGCTCGAGAGGGATGTTGATGGAGAAGGCCTCAGGCAGCATATGGAGCTGCCTCGGAGTGGATATGGGTTTGATTCCCGGGATGATGGGAACATTGATGCCGGCCTGGCGGGCCATGTCCACAAAGCGGTAGAAAAAGGCGTTGTCGAAGAACATCTGGGTTATGACGAAATCGGCTCCGGCATCCACCTTGCGCTTGAGCATGGCGATGTCGGTCTCGATGTTCGGAGCCTCGAAATGCTTTTCCGGATATGCTCCCACGCCTATGCAGAGGCTGTCATCCTTGATGTCCGCCACCAGTTCGGAGGCGTAGGCATATCCCCCGGGTTCGGGAGTGAAACGCTTTTCCTGAGCGAGACAGTCACCGCGCAGGGCCATCACGTTCTCCACTCCGAGATAGCGGAAATCGGATAACTCATACTTCACCTGCTCCCTCGTTACCCCCGCACAGATGAGATGGGGCACCACCTCAACCTTGAATTCGTCCATTATGGAGGCGCACACTGCCGTCTGGCTTACGCGCTTGCGTTCAAGCTTTCTGGTGAAGGTGCCATCTGCCTGCCGCTCATAGACAAATTCGTCCCGGTGGTTGGTGACATTGATATATGGAGGATTGAACTCCATCAGGGGGCGTATGCTATCCAGCAGTTCCACCCTGCCGATGGACCTCTGCGGCGGCACCACCTCCAGGGAAATAAACTGCTTCTTGCCTCCAAGTATCTCGCTGATTTTCATATAGTGCAAAAATAATCAAATCTTTGTGAATAACCGACACCTCTTTGTGGCACTTCCCGCAGGTGCCTATTGAGATGAGTTGGTAGAGTGGTCTGTGAGGCAGGCGGAGGCTGTGCCCTCGCGAAACCCATGGCCGCCCATGGCCATGTGAATGGGTGGCGCGAAGGCACTGCGTGAAGCGCCGGGGCGAGCGACAGTATGTCGCTAAGACCCGGCATGAACGCAGGGACGAGCGACGGGATGGAGCGAAGCGGAAGGTTTCGGAGGGCAGC
>CAKMNE010000001.1 GCA_927798505.1 uncultured Bacteroidales bacterium | reverse complement strand
GGTGCGCACAAGAGCGTCAGCATAGAGAAGAAGGATGTCCGCATAGCGGATACGGATATATGAGAACGGATCGTCTCCCCAGCCCAATCCTCTACGGGATTTTACGACAAAGGCTTTTCTGCTGTGATATCCTGTATTGGGGTAAGTGGAGAAGTCCAGTACCTCTGCCTTTGAGCCTGCAGGGAATTTATCTCCTGGCTGCACAATGGTGAAAAGGAGTCTCGGATCACCCTCCTCAAACTCATCCACAAGGTCCTGTGTCGGCTGGTCAAAACCATATGCGCCTGTAGAGCGCGGGCTGCAGAACACAGGGATGAAAGAACCATAGATATTCTGTCCCGGATCATCACCTCTGATATCCACGAAAATCGCCTCATCTGAATAGTAATTGTCTTCAAGCCAAAGGCTTTGGAACTTAGGCTCAAGACTGTACTTTCCAATAACATTAGTCAGGGACGCAAGTGCCTCAGCATAATGGCTTTCATCATTCTTTGCCCAGAACATTTCAACCTTTCCCTTCAAAGCCCAGGCAGCTTCCAGAGTAACGCGGCCGAGTTCTGCGGCAGGAAGAGCTGCTTTGGTAGGCAGAGCTCCACTTTCTATTGCTGCATTCAACTCATCTACGATAAACTTGAGAGTTTCATCCTCCGTTGCCCTCACAATGGAGCGCGCATCAGCCGGTGCGAGAGTGGTAGTGACGAGCGGAACACCACCGAAGGCCTTGGCAAGTTCAAAATACATAAATGCTCTGAGGAAACGGACCTCTGCAATATATCGGGCCTTTACCTCCTCAGTAACAGGATAGCCATCCTTGTCTACAAGATTGTAAATAGGGAAATTGTCCATACAGATATTGCAGTTACCAATTCCCGCATACATCTGAGCCCAGAAATTATTCAGGACCTGGTTAGAGGAGATGGCATATCCGTATGCCATGTCATTGATTGGTGCATTGTCTCCGGAATCAGAGCCACCTTTCTCAGCATCGTCCGTGCACACGTCTCCGATAGCAAAACGTGGAACTTCGTAACCATACACATCATGCAGAGAATAGTAGCACTTAAAGACAGAGCCGAGTGCAGCATCGTTTGACTCAAAGAAGTTCGGCTCATCCATCACTCCAAGCGATGGTCTGTCAAGCCAACCGTTGCAGGAGCTGACTAGTACAAGAGATGAAAGAGCAGCAATTATATTGATAATCTTTTTCATAACAACTTAGAATTTGAGGTTTACACCCATAGAGAATACTCTTGCCTGAGGATAGTATCCGCGGTCGATGCCATTGGTGAGAGGGCTTGAGGAGCCCATCTCAGGATCGAGTCCGGAATACTTGGTGAGAGTAAGGAGATTCTGAGCACTGATATAGACTCTGAGCTGGTTCAGACCCACTTTCCTGACAAGTTGTGAAGGCAGAGAATAACCAAGCTGCAGGTTCTTGATTCTCATATAAGAACCGTCCTCTACAAAATAATCTGAAACGCTCTGATTAAGACCCTGCTCCTCGGAAATGCGATGGAATCTGTCAGAAGTTCCTTCTCCCGTCCATGACCTCTCAAGGAAGCCCTTTGGAGCATTGACATAGGCATTTCCGGATTCCAGGTCATACATCTTCATGTTGAGAATGTCATTCCCCTGAGAACCCTGAATGAACATGCTGAAATCAAATCCCTTGTAAGCCATGTTGAAGGTAAGACCATAGACAAAATCAGGCCAAGGATTTCCAATCATTGTTCGGTCATTGTCGTCCAGCACATCGTCAGGGACAATGTCCTTGAAGCGGATATCTCCTGGCTTTGAGACTTCACGCTGAGCGCTTCCTTCAACCTGCTCCTCATTCTGGAAAATACCGTTGGTCACATAGCCGTAGAAATAACCTACAGGCATTCCGACCTCTGTCTTTGTTACGACCATGTCTGTAAGATAGGCAGTTCCGTAGATTGCTTCTCCGTTTCCAAGAGAAAGGACGGTATTCTGATAAGTGGAGATGTTGGCATTGATTCCGTAAGAGAAATCACCAAGCTTGTCATTCCAATTCACACTGAACTCCCAACCACGGTTAAGCATTGTACCCACATTGGCATAAGGGTCATTAGGATAGCCCAGAGTTGTTGGCTGAGGCTCCTGCATAAGCATGTTGCGAATCTCCTTGCTGAAGTAATCAGCGGTGATATCAAGTTTACCCCTGAGAAGACCGACGTCAACACCAAGGTCAAACTGCTTGGAAGTTTCCCACATCAGGGAAGCATTTCCCACACTCAAACGGCCAGACGCGATATAGACTGTCTGGGCATTGCCGAACTGATATCTGTTCCAGATATTGGTTCCGTAGGTAGACTGATATGAGCCGCCTGCGATGTTCTGGTTACCGATATGTCCATAACTTACACGGATTTTGGCCTCATCAAGCCATGAGCGGGTACTCTCCATGAAGGCCTCTTCTGAAAGTCTCCAGGCTGCGGATACTGAAGGGAAAACACCCCAGCGGTAACCAGGAGCGAACTTGGATGAACCGTCTGCACGGAGGTTGACTGCCAAGAGGTACTTGTCGCTGTAATTTACAGTTGCTCTTCCGAAGAATGAAAGAAGGGCATTGCTGTATGGATAGCCGGAAACGGCCTGGTTGATTGTTCCTGCACTGAGGATTGCCATTGAAGGGTCGTTGTTAGGCGTTCCCTGAATGGAAGCGGATGATGTTCTCACCTTGGTCTCTTCGGCAGATGTACCAAGGAGAGCGCCGAGTTTGAACTTGCCAATCTGCTGGTCGTAGTTGAGAGTCTGCTCCCAGACCATATAGTTGGATCTAGTATTGGACTCAATGACAGTGTTTTCGTTGGCATAGTCACTCGGACTCAACTGATAAGATGGCTGGAAACCATCTGTATAGCCTCTTCCCAAATCCATTCCGAAACGGGAATTGAATTTGAGCACATCCAAAAGCTTGATTTCGAGATTTGCTCCACCCCTTACGGAAAGGGAGCCGTAGGTACTCTGGCGCATTCTCTCAATCTGAGCTACAGGGTTGCGTTTGTTCGAGAAGAGTATTCCTGCATACTGGGAATACTTGTTCATAGGCTCGTAGCCGAGGTAAATATTGGAAAGGAAATCCGGAACATCAACCAGATTATTCCTGAATACAGGAGTGATAGGGTCCGCAGCCATCGCGGTGAAGATGGTACCCGTTACAGGGTTATTTTCATCCGTGAGCAGTCTGGTCTCATCGAAAACACCAAAGTTTGCAGAGAAGTTGATTCTGTCATTGACCTGAGCATTGATATTGCTTCTCCATGAAATTCTCTGATAGTTTGTACCCTTTACAATACCATCCTGTCCCGTATATGAAAGCGTTGATGAGAAAGCAAGTTTCTCCGTGCCTCCATTGATGCTTACACTATGGTTCTGCATAGGAGCATTCTTGTGCATTATTTCTTTCCACCAGTCAGTACCTTCCCGGCTTCCGGTATTCTTCTCTACAAAGTTCAGAACCTTTTCAATATTCTCCTCTGTTGCGAAAGCAGGAAGCCTGTCTTTTCCCGCATTGTCTGCAGCCATGTTCCTATAGGTAATATACTCCTCAGCATTAAGCATATAAGGCCTCTTCCAAGGATTCTGGATGGCGATTGAACCATCATAGCTGACTGTCATCCTTTCACCTTTCGAACCGCTTTTTGTAGTCACAAGGATAACACCATTGGCAGCTCTGGATCCGTAGATTGCAACTGCAGATGCATCCTTATGGACGGTGATGGTCTCAATTTCATTCGGATTGAGATAATCGATTCCGCTTTGAGGAAGACCATCCACAACATAAAGAGGAGCATCGGAGCTGTTGATTGTACCGATACCGCGGATTCTGGTCACGCTTCCGCTACCCGGAGCTCCACTGGAAGCCGAAACTGTGACACCGGCAACTTTACCCTGGAGGATGTTGTTTGCACTGGTCACGGACATTCCTGCAAATTCAGTTGACTTCACAACACCTACCGCACCGGTAAGGTCCTTCTTGGTTGTAGTACCATAACCGATAACAACACTTTCTTCAAGGTAGTCCAGGGAATCAGCCAGGCTCACAACAAGATTGGAAGCATTGCCGCTGACAATCTCCTTGGTTTCATAGCCAAGCATAGAGAATACAAGAGTGACTTCATTTTCACCTGCATAGAAGACAAAATGTCCATCGTTGTCAGAAACAACTCCGTAATTGTTTCCTTTCTGAAAGACTCCGACTCCCGCTATAGGATTGCCATAGCTGTCGACGACCTTTCCTTCAATGGTACTTTGGGCAAACGCAGCGGACGAAAGTCCGAAGAACATCGCCAAAAGCATTGCAGCTTTCAAGAAAAAGTGCTTTTGAGTAATTGTGTTCATATTTTAGAATGTTGTATTGTTTTTTATTAAATCCATTGCAATCATCAACTCTCCCGCTTCTGCACTGTACCAGTTTTTCTTCTGGGAGCTCTTTGAAGTGAAGGAATAAATGTGTTTGACAAATGCATCAACTCTATCCTTGTCGCCCATACTTGCAGCTCCGAAGCAGATGAAAACCCAAGGGAAATCGGAATAGTTATGCCCGCTGCTCCACTCTCCGAAATGATTGTTGAACTCATTCCAGAGGCTGATGGCCCTTGAATCATTGGCTTTGATGACACCCATCATCACAGGAGTGAGCTGGGCTACTGCATCAGCATAGAAATTATTCCAATTGCATTTGTTTCCAGGCTGGTCCAACCATTTGTATGAACCGTTGTTCCATAGCTGGGACTCTATGCCCTCTGCATTCTTGTCGAGATAGAACTTATAGTCCACGGAATCTGTGATTACCCCTCTATCCTGAAGTCTTTTTGCTGCAAGAAGGCCTCTGTACACCTCACAATTGTCCATCAGGTATTTTGCCGGATAAACAAAAGAAGCAACAGAAAGGTAGTCGTTGTCATCGGCACTGAAATCCTCAGGAACCTTGACGCTCGGACTGTCTATGCAGGCAATCAATGCCGAAGCGACAAGATTGAGTTTCTCGCTCCTCTGCTGTAGCCAGTTCTCATTGTCCACAGAAATGTTCATCAGCTTTTCCGCAAGGATAAGGAAGGAGGCAGCATAGGAATCCACAGAATCGTATGTGCCGTTGGTAATTTCTTCCCCATTGGAAATCTGATAGTCATAGACTGAACCCGGAATCTCGGCCCCGCCCGTCTTGGGATTTATATTCCCGTTGAGCTTTCCGATATACCAGTCCATATACTCTTTTACTATCTTCTCATTGGTCATGCCGGGTCTTGTAAGAAGACCTATTGCTGCATAATTGGAAAAATAGGCACACAACCTAGTACCGGTCGGAGTATAATTCAAAGCACCGGTGCTGGTTTGCAAGGACCTGATATAGGCTTCCTGAGATTCTGCGACTGAAGAATAGATAAGTTCTTTCTCGGGATTTTTGCCCACATTCGTCCCGCCGGTCGGTGCGGTGCTCCCATTATCTTGGGAGCACGCGCAAGCAGACACGGCTACTAATACACACGCACCAATCAGCAATTGCTTCCGTTTCATTTCTATTTGTAGTTGTAAATTTCAACTTCCTTGAGAGTGTAGTTCCAGATATTGACGCATTTCTTCAGCTCAATCTTTACATATCTGGTTTCCACCTCGCTGAAATTGACATAGTTGAGTCCTCCATCGTACTGATAGTCATAAGCTTCGGTTCCGAACACCTTGGTGTACTCGGCATCGTCGGAAGAAACAAGAATGTCGTAGGCTGTTGCACTTGCTCCACCGTCCCAATTGAGCAGCAGGGTGTTGATTTTGGTAGGATTGCCTAGGTCAATCTTTGCCCACTCAGTGTTTTCCTCTGCGCTTCCAGCCTGCCAGAGAGCATCAGTTCCGTCAGTCAAATTGCTTGCAGGAGTGTTTTCAGATGATGCGCTGGCGAGTTTGCCAACTGCAAGATTGGTCATCGCTGGATTTTTGTAAACCTCAAACTCCTTGATAGTATAATTCCATATATTGATGCATTTCTTCATGAACATCTTGACATACCTTGCCTCACAATCAGAGAAGAGCAGATTGCATACACCACCATCGTATGAAGGGTTATAGTCCGTTCTGTTCAGGACGGTTGTGAATGTTTCGCCATCGGTAGAAACCTGAAGATCAAACTCAACAGCGCAAGCACCAGGGTCAACATAGAGAACTACATTGTTGATAGTCTTGACCTCGCCCAGATCAACCATAGCCCATTCTTCAGGGTCGGCGCTGCCGGCCTGCCAGATAAAGCCGTCCGAACCATCGGTGAGGTTAGCCTCGCTTCCTGCGATGGTCGAAGAAACGGAAGCCGGCTTTCCGAGAGCAAGATTTATTTTTTCCTCAATAGGTGCAGCTTCTTCCCTATAGATTTCAATTTCTTTGATGGTGTAGTTCCATATATTGATACACTTTGTCATCAGAACCTTGACATAACGTCCGGTTGTCTCCTCGATGATGATAGTCTGGATTCCATCCCCCGCGCCAGCAAGCGCATTGTAAGAATCGGTAGAATAAACAGATGTGAAAGTCTGTGAATCGTCTGAAACAAGGATTTCGAAAGCGGTGGCACTTGCACCAGGATCCCAGCTGATAACAAACTTGTTGAAACGGCAAACCTTGCCGAGATCGATGAGAACCCACTCGGTCTCAGTACTTTGAGCCTGCCAAAGAGCATCAGTACCATCAGTCAGGTTGCTGGCTGGAGTATTCTCAGATGAAGCTGAAGCATACTTTCCTAAAGCCATGTTAGGGTCTTCAGTTTCCTGTGGCTTGTTGAAGATGAATCCTGCAAGCTCTCTGGTACCCTTATGATTGGTAACGGACACCTTTCCAGTTGCTCCGTACTGACTCACAATGGCAGAAATCTCGGTTTCAGACAAAATCTCAAAAGACTCAGCTTTCTTTCCACCGAATTTCACCTCGGTTGCAGTGTCGAAGTTCTTACCGAAGATATGAATCTCATCTCCAGGACCACCCTCGGTCGGAGAAAATGACTCTATATCCGGCATCTGTGAAACTGTAATAGGAGTGTTTGGGTCATAAGGATTGGCACCCCTATCTTCCTGGCACGCAATGCAAAGGAAGAGCATTGCAGCGAACAATGGTAAAACAGTTTTTTTCATTGTGTTGATTATTAGTTATTATTTGTTTGATTCGTCAAGTGATTTAAGATAATCCTTGTAATCAAGGAAAAGCTGGACAGTTCTGTCTTCTCCGATTTGGATGGACATCTGAGGGTCATTGAACACTCCCGGGAACTGATATGTAAGAACCTTCTCAAAATTATCCAAAAGCCTAAGTTCAGAGATAATCTGCTCAATCGGCTTTGGATAGAGGGACATATCCGGATTGAAAAGGAATGCTTCAAGGTCAAACCACAGATGCGAGCCGGCCTCATCACACATCTCCTGCAGCAAATCGGCAGCCTCTTTGCCGCTCAAATCGTTCGCCGGCATTCTTGCAAAACCGAATGGGCAAAGGATGTCCAGATTCTCAAGGAGTTGAGGATATACATCCAGACTCTGGGTAATGTTCATGCTGTTAGTTGCAAGCATAAGAGGCTTGTCCGGTGCAAGAGCTGCGCAGTATTCCTTCATTTCCTTGAAGAAATGCACTATTTCCGTTTTCCTTCTCTGCATAACTGCAGGGTCAGGATCGTAGGTGGTTAGAGAGCCGTCACATTCTTCTGAAATGTAGAAGGCATAGAATGATTTATGATGACCGTACATTTCCCACAACTCCTTGGCAACGGCCTTATGCCATTCCAGAGACATAGGAGAGAAATCGAACCATGCCCACATTCCTACTCCCACCAGCACCTTCATATCCAGTTCGTCTGCCTGTGACAGGATTGCCTCCAAAGGATCCTGGGCAGCAATATTGTCCATTCTTGCAGAATAAAGTTTTGAAGGATAGAATGCTTTTCCGCTGTAAGTGGCGAGGGTCATGTCGTGACCGCCTACATATTCCTGATTTCTGAAGACTTCCTGAATAACCACTGCATCCATTCTGATGCTGTGCATAGCCCTCACAAGCTCCTTCCATTGGGAGTCGGTCATCTTTGCTATATCTTTATTCCAGTGAAGTCCTTCCTGTTCGCTCCAGTGGTAGATTCCGCACCAAGCGCCGTCAATCTGTTTGTCTGTCCTTACATCGGAAGGGATGACTTTGAAGTTTTCAGTTCTGCAAGTTTGCGGTTTTCCGTTTTCGCGTACTTTGAGTGTAATATGGTTGTCACCTGACAGACCTGCTGTCGGGAGACTGTATTTCAGGCAAGAATTACCCCCACCTATCAGGTTTTTACTGTCCTTTTGGAGAAGGATTTCGTCGTTCAGCCACAGTTCAAGCTCAAAGTCAGCAGCTGAAGAGCCGCTGTTGATGAGTCCTGCTCTGATGTCAAGCTCTATTTTGTCGGTCACAGTACCATAAGGGACTACAGAAAGTCCGACATAGTTATCCGATTTGCAGGCTGCAAAACAAAGCGGACAAATCAGAAGTGCTGTTAGAAGATTCAGTTTCATATTTTTTCAATTATTTGATTGCACAAAATATTTGCAAGCACAAGCATTCTCGGAATATGGAACGGACCCTTGAAAAGATTGCCTTTTGCATCCTGAGCCACACTTCCGTCACGATGCAGATAGCCATACCATTCAGGATACTGAGGATCTTTCAGATGTTCAACTATCCACTCATGAGTCTGAAGATAGATATCGAAGTACTTCTGCTCTCCGGTCATTTTGAATGCGTAGAGAGACGCGATTACTGTCTCGCACTGAGGCCACCAGAATTTCATGTCCTGGGAATAATCCTGGTTGGGGAAGCCCTTGCAGTCACGGAAATTGATAATTCCGCCGTACTCTTTATCCCAGCCCCAGGCGTACTGCCAGTCGAAAATTGTCAAGGCAAGATCCTTGTAATGAGGTTCATTCAGCAACTCGGACGCCTGCATAAGGAACCAGGCTGTCTCTATTCCGTGCCCCGGATTGATGGTACGACCCTCACAGGTATCAATCAGACCGCCTTCCAGTGTCACGGTTTCCAAAATGCACTTGAATTCCGGATGCATGAAATAGCGTTCAATTGCCTCGACGGAATCTCTGATTTGCCTGTCAAGAACAGGGTCTGAAGACACCTGTTTGAGAACGATGGCAACATTAATAAGAATCATGGTTATGGAATGCCCTCTTGCCGGCTCCATACTCTTTGGTTCCAGAAAACCGGGAGTATTCAGCATGTACTGGATATGCTTGAACATCTCCAGAGCCTTGTGCGCGTAGGAGGGATCTCCGCTTGCCTTGGAATACTCCGCCATGGCAATTGCAGCAAAACAATCAGAAAAAACATAACGGCGTTTGCGCAAAGGCTTTCCTTCTGCCGTTACCGAGAAATACAGTTGCCCGGACTCTTGCTCGATGCATTGCTTTTCAATGAAATCGATGCAGGATTTGGCAACAGACAGCCATAGAGGATTTCTGTCTATATTATTATATGCATAGGAATATGCGTATGCACACCTTCCCTGGAACCATACGGACTTGGTACTGTCCATCAGTTTACCGCTTCTGTCCAAACAAGTGAAAACACCTCCGTTAACCTTGTCAAGGCCATTATCTGCCCAGAAAGGCAGGATACCATCCACAAGCTCATCCTTGTACCAAAGAGCATTATTTTCCAAAACCGATTTGATAAATGTGGCCATTGTTTTATGTTTTAGTGGTTCAAAAGTATTAAAATTTACAAATACGGACAAATAATTTTAATGAATTATGAAATAAATATCTAAATTTGCAAAGAACCCAGTTATTTAAGAAACATAATTATCCAAATAGAGCTTTAATTCGCAAAAATGTTTGCCAATAACACTTTCAACGTGGTTGAGCGCGCAGTTCTAGATGAACTGATGACGAGCGGACAGGTCACTATTCCCGGAATAGCGGAATCGGTAAATCTGAGCACCACAACAGTAGCCAAGCATATAGCCAGAATGGTTGAAGAAAAAAAGCTTGAAGAATTAGGTGAAGAAAGTGCCCCGCGCAAAGGACGCAGGGCAATTGTCTATGGTGTGCGTTCCGACATGCACTATTTTATCGGTGTAGACATAAAAAATGCAGGCCTGGATGTAGGAATAGTGGATTTCGCCGGGAAACTCATTGATGCCCGTTGCTATTCCGATTTCCGCTTTGAGAATACTCACGAAAACCTGGACGAGGTCTGCAACAGAATAAGCCGATATTTCGAAGATCTTGGCCAAGAAATGAAAGAGAAGATTTCAGCAATCGGGCTATCTCTAGGAGGACGAGTTGATTCAAGGACAGGCACAAGCGCGACCAAATACAATTTTGAGGAGATGCAGAAATCTTCCCTTGCTAGCATTCTAACGGAATATTTCAGCTTACCTGTGTTTGTGGAAAACGACACTAAAGCCCTGACCTACGCTGATTACATTACATATAACAACACCAGAAAGAATATCCTGTTTGTCAATTTCAGCTGGGGAATCGCACTCGGGATGATTATCAACGGAGAGCTGTATTATGGACGTCAGGGCTATTCGGGAGAACTGGGGCATATACATTATTACGACAACAACATAGTTTGCCATTGTGGCAAAAAGGGTTGTATGGAAACCGAAGTGTCCGGGCTGGCAATCCAAAGAAAACTGATTGAAAGAATAAAGATGGGAGAAGCATCTCTCCTCTCTGCAAAAGTCCGCAGTGGAGAGCAGATTACCGAAGACGACATTCTCTATGCTACAGAGCAGGAAGACCCGCTTTGCATAGAGCTGGTTTCCGAAACCAGCCGTGAACTGGGAAAGCAGCTTGCTGGCATGATCAATCTGTTCAATCCAGACTGTATAGTACTTGGAGGAAAATTCACCAAGGTATCCCCGGCATACTTCCAGCAACAGGTGGAAGTTGCCATAAAACAGAACTCGTTGAGGCTGCTTAGCTACGATGTTCCCGTTCTCGTCACACAATTGGGGCCGAACTATGGAATAATTGCAGCAGGAATATGCGCAAGAAAAGGAATTTTCACTTATTAATTGCTATTTTTGTAAGCCATAAGAACACTAACAACAAATGAACAATAGTAAAAAAGTCAGCGGATATGTAATCTTTATGGCCGTAGTGGCTGCGATTGGAGGCATTCTTTTCGGCTATGATACCGCTGTTATTTCCGGTACAACTGAAATTGTCAAAGGGCAGTTCGCGCTGAATGATTTCAAAGAAGGATGGTATGTGGGCTGCGCCCTTATCGGCTCGATTTGCGGAGTGCTGGTTGCAGGTTCCCTGAGCGATTATCTGGGACGAAAACTCACTATGCTCATCTCCGCTGCTCTTTTCAGCATTTCCGCTATTGGATGTGCCGTGTGCGCAGATTTCAATGCGCTTGTAGCATTCCGCATTATCGGCGGTGTGGGAATCGGAATAGTTTCGATTGTGTCTCCTATCTATATTTCCGAGGTCTCCCCTGCGAAAATCCGCGGAACCCTGGTCTCCCTCTACCAGCTTGCAGTTACAGTGGGTTTTCTTCTTGCTTACCTGATGAACTGGGTAATTGACAGCGGAATAGACCCTGCTTTTGCGGCAAACGCAGCTGAGGTTTCTCTTTGGGACAAGATGTTCCAGACTGAAGCCTGGAGAGGCATGCTCGGCACCGAAACCATCCCTGCCCTGCTTTTCTTCTTCATCATCTTCTTCATCCCGGAGAGTCCGAAGTGGCTGATTGTCAAGCAGAAAATGAACAAGGCCAAGGGAGTACTCTCCAAAATTTACAAAAGAGAAGACGATATCCGTGAGGAAATTCAGCTTACCCTCAGTTCCCTTCAGGGAGAGAACAAGGGCTCATGGAAAGACCTGCTCAAGCCCGGCATTCTGATTGCAGTCCTTGCAGGAAGCGCAATAGCCATACTCGGCCAGTTCATGGGAGTCAACGCAGTGCTCTACTATGGTCCTAAGATTTTCTCACAGGCAGGATTCGACAATCCTATGTTCTCCACCGTGCTGGTAGGAGTTGTGAATATGGTGACAACCATTCTGGCAGTCTTCATAATAGACAAGGTCGGACGCAAGAAACTCATCTACTGGGGAGTAAGCGGCATGATTATCTGCCTTGTGGCAATAGGTCTGTACTTCGCGGCAGGCCCTGCCCTTGGACTTGGCAACGGCTTCATGCTTACCTTCTTCCTTGCCTATGTATTCTGCTGCGCCATCTCCATCTCAGCTGTAGTCTTCGTCCTTCTGAGCGAGATGTACCCTAACAGCGTTCGCGGACGCGCCATGTCCATTGCCGGCTTTGCACTGTGGGTAGGAACCTACCTTATCGGCCAGCTCACCCCTGTCCTTCTGGGATGGAGCCAGGCTGGCACATTCTTCATCTTTGCCGTGATGTGCATACCTTACATGCTCATCATGTGGAAGGTTATCCCTGACACTGCCGGCAAGACCCTTGAAGAAATTGAGGCCTACTGGAATAATTTCAAGAAACAAGCACAAAAATGACAGACAGGAAACTGATAATATCTTACAAGGAATACGCTTTCGACGAACTGTCCGGTGAAGACCGGCAGTTGGTCGAAGCGGCAGTCGGAGCGATGCGCAATGCCTATTCTCCATACTCCAATTTCAAGGTCGGTGCCGCTGTGCGGCTTTCGGACGGAAGCATTGTAATAGGAAGCAATCAGGAGAATGCCGCCTACCCTTCAGGACTTTGTGCGGAAAGGACTGCGATGTTTGCAGCCAGTGCCCAGCACCCGGACCTGGCAATCAGGAGCCTGGCAGTTGCCGGAGGCCTGGATGGAGTGCTCGAAAATACACCTGCAAGTCCTTGCGGAGCCTGCCGTCAGGTGATGGCCCAGTATCAGCGCAAGGCAGGAGCGCCTCTTTCAGTGCTCATAACAGGGGCTGACAAAGTGTGGAAATTCGAAAGGGTGGACGACATTCTCCCTTTCATCTTCGAATCGATTTAATCCTCTTTACAGCAGGCCAGGGCGGCTCTGATGCCGTCAATTGCGGAGGAGACTATTCCTCCGGAGTAGCCTGCGCCCTCTCCGCAAGGGTAAATGCCGGGCCTGGAGACATATTCCAGGCTCTGCGGGTCGCGTGGGATGCGCACCGGAGATGAGGTGCGGGATTCCACACCCAGCAACAGGGCATCATTGGTGTAGTATCCATTGATTTTCACTTTCGGGAAAGCTTTCTGAAGGCGGGAGGCCACTATGTGCGGAAGGGCGGTGTGAAGCGGCGCGCTCACCACTCCCGGATGGTAGGAGCTCTGCGGGAGGTCACGGGAGAGCCTTCCTTTGCAGAAGTCCTGCATTCTCTGCCCCGGCGCAGCCATAGGATTTGAAGCCCCGCAGCTTTGGGCAGTGCGGTACATCATTCTCTCCACCTCCTGCTGAAAATCCAGAAGCCTGAACTCATCTTCGCCCGGCACGTCTTCCGGCTCTATCTGCACGACAACGCCGGAATTGGCCCAGCGGGAGTTGCGCTCGGCATTGGACATTCCGTTGAGCACCACGGTGCAGTCTTCGGTAGAGGAAGGGACCAGTATGCCTCCGGGACACATGCAGAAGGAGAACACTCCCCTGCCGTCCACCTGCTGCACGAAACTGTATTCGGCGGCAGGAATGCCGGGACGCCATTTGCCATGGTACTGGGCTTTGTTGATGAGAGCCTGCGGATGTTCAACCCTTACCCCCAGGGCAAAGCCCTTGGCTTCGAGCCTGCCTCCGCCGCTACGCAGCATTTCATAGACATCGCGGGCGGAATGGCCGGTGGCCAATATGACTTTCGGGGCGCGGTAGCTTGCGCCATCGGCGCATCGCACCAGGAAATCCCCGTCCTCCCCTTCGATGGCGCAAACCCGCGCCCCGAAATGATACTCCCCACCGTGAGCTTCAATGCATTTGCGGATGTTCTCCACTATTGCCGGCAGGCGGTTGGAACCTATATGCGGATGCGAATCATAGAGTATGTCTTCGGATGCTCCGAAGGCCACCAGCTGGCTGAGCACTTCCCTGTTGTCCCCGCGTTTGGAGGAACGGGTATAGAGCTTTCCGTCGGAAAAAGCTCCGGCTCCGCCCTCTCCGAAGCAGTAATTGGAGTCTGGATTGACCACGCCTTCGCGAGAGAGAGCTGCCATATCGTATTTGCGCGCGTGCACGTCCTTGCCCCTTTCGAGCACTACCGGCCTGCGTCCAAGGCTCAGGAGCCTGAGCGCGGCGAACATTCCGGCAGGACCCGCTCCTACGACAATCACAGGCTCGGCACCGTGTACGTCGAGGTACTTCGGGGCGGAATAGGGTTCATATTCCTCATCGGGACCATAGACCTCCACCCTGTGGCGCAGCAGCAGCGAGGAGCCGCGCGCATCCAGACTGCGTTTCACGAGCACGGCACGCAGGTCCTTGCGGTGGAAGAGGGCTTCCACACGGGACTGCACGTCCGAAGCGCTGAGCGGCGAAGCGGGAGAAGAAGTCAGTTCTATGGTCTGCATGGCTCTAAAAATCTGCGATACGGGAGACAGGCGCTATATCCAGAGGACAACGCTCGCCTGCGAGGTAATGGAAATAGCCGGCTATTGCAATCATAGCGGCATTGTCTGTGGTGAACTTGAATTCGGGCAGATAGACATTCCACCCCCGACTTTCGCCCTCCTCACTGATGCGCTGGCGCAGGCCGCTGTTGGCGGAAACGCCTCCGCCTATAGTGATTTCCCTGATACCGGTCTGGCGGGCGGCCTTGACCAGTTTGTCCAGGAGTATGTCTATCAGCGTCTTCTGGAAGGATGCGCAGATGTCCTCCTTGTTCTTTTCCATAAACTCGGGGTCCTTTGCCATCTCGTCGCGCACGAAATACAGCAGCGAGGTCTTGACTCCGCTGAAGGAGTAATCGAGCCCGGGGATATGGGGCTTGGCGAAACTGAAACGGTTCGGGTCCCCCTGCTTGGCAAGCCTGTCTATGACAGGGCCGCCGGGATAGCCCAGGCCCATCATCTTGGAGCATTTGTCAAAAGCCTCACCCACTGCGTCATCTATGGTCTGCCCCAGGATTTCAAAATCCAGAGGCGAATTGACCTTAACTATCTGGGAGTTGCCGCCGGAAACCAGCAGGCAGAGGTAAGGGAAGGATGGTTCGCGCACCGGCACAGCTTCCTGACGGACGAAATTCGCAAGCACATGGCCCTGCAGATGGTTCACCATCACGATTGGTATGTCAAGAGCCAGCCCCAGAGCCTTGGCGAAGGAGGTGCCGACAAGAAGCGAACCCAGAAGACCGGGGCCTCTGGTAAAAGCAATTGCTGTTAGCTCGGATGCTTTGATGCCGGCCCTTGAGAGGGCTTCGCTCACAACCGGCACTATGTTCTGCTCGTGGGCGCGGGATGCCAGCTCGGGCACAACGCCTCCGTAGGCGCGGTGCACATCCTGACTGGCTATCACGTTCGAAAGGAGCACTCTGTCCCTGATGACCGCCGCGGAAGTGTCGTCGCAGGAGGATTCTATACCTAGTATAATGTCTGCCATATATGCAAGTTCAGAAATAGAAGCCAAAAATAGCAAAAAACTGCCGGAAATTTGTTAAATTTGGGCCGTATGCGATCAAAAAAGATTTGGATAGTATTGGCCCGCGTGCTGGAACTGCTTGTGCTCCTCCAGCTCACGTTAGTGATGCTGATCCAGATACCCTCAGTGCAGACTGCCTTGATTCGCAAGGCCCTGGCAATGACAGAGGGTAAGATTGATGCGCAAATCAGCCTTGGAAGCATTCATTTCCTGCCTTTCAGAACTCTTGTTCTCAGGGATGTAGTGATTGTGGATCCTGCCCCTATGGGAGGCATCGACACTCTGGCGCGCATAGACCGTCTGAGCGCGACATTCTCTTTAAAGGGTCTGAATTTCAAGCAGAAAGGCGGATTGAAACTGGACCGCGTCCGGGCAGACGGCGTTGAATTCAACCTCGTGATTGCCGAAAGGGACGGGTACGAGAACAATCTCTGTGCAATGTTCCGCATTCCGAAAGGCCCCGACGAGCCGCAGCAGAAGCCGGACCTTTTCTGCATACGCCGGGCCGATGCCACCAATTTGCGCTTCCGCATGATCAACCTGATGGAGAATGACTTCGAGTACAAGGGCATCGGCATCAACTGGATGGATATGGACCTGTCCGGAGACGTGCACGGGCACGACATCAATTTCGTGGACTCGCGCTGCTCCTTCGAAATCACAAAATCCACCCTTAGGGAAAAGTGCGGCTACAGCATGCAGCTCACAGGCAGGTGCATAACCGGAATGGGGCTTACCGAAATAATGGACCTCCACATCAAGGACCAGTGGTCAGATGTGGATATATCCTATTATTCAATGGCTTACGAGCATTTCAGCGACTGGGGGCTCTATGTGGACCGCATCCCGATGCGGGGAGAATTCAGGAAGAGCACCCTCGCAATGCGCTCTCTGGCGAATTTCATCGGAGCTCTCCCGGACTGCCCGGTGGTGCTTGACATAGAGTCCGGAGGCATTGACGGCCCGGTCAACGATTTGGCAATCAATGATTTGAAATGCAAGGACCTGAATAGCGGAGTGGAGTTGGAAATCGCAGGCCATCTGAAGAACATTTGTGTAATTCCCGATGCCGGCCTGACCGTAAACCTGAAACGCCTGGCCTTCGACACCCCATCACTGCAGAAACTGATTGAATCTTTCACCATTGATTCTGCAAAATTCGACCTTGCCCGTTTTGCACCGGGCGTAAAGGCCGAACTGAGCGGCACGGTCAAAGGTCCGCTCAACTCCCCTGTCCTGGATTGCGCGCTGCTTTCCGATGCCGGCAAGATAGAGCTCAAGTGCAGCACCAGCGATTTGCTGAACCCGGACAAGCCCATCGCCTATGACGGAAGAGCTTCAGTCCAAGAACTTGACTTAAAAAGGATTATGGGCATTGATGCACTGGGTCCCACATCCGTTGAAGTACGCAGCAAAGGCAGCATTCCATTGGACGGCGGACAGGCAAGCATACGTCTGGACACCATTTCCATTGCAAAGCTTACCCTTCTGGATTACCCTTACTCCAACATTACCGCCAAGGGTGTGCTCAATGAGGGAATATTCGACGGATGGGTGAACTGTCAGGACAAGAACCTCAAATTCCTGTTCAGCGGAGGAGTATCCATTGAGGCGAGCAATTTCCATTACGGAAGATTCTTCCTCAACATTCCCCACGCTGATCTGAAGGCGACGAAACTGGACCCGCGACCGGGCACTTCCATCGCCTCCGGCAATTTCGACATCAGGCTCCGAAAGAACAAGGACAACACCCTGCTGGGCTCTGCCACAGGTTTGAATCTTGAATACATTGATGACAACGGCGTCAACAGCATAGGCGATTTCTCTCTGGACATACGCAACAACGAAGAGAAAAAACTGAACTGGACCACCTTCGAGTCGGACTTTATGGACTTCGGCTACAAGGGGGACATCTCACTGGAGGAGGCGCTTGAGCCTCTGATAGCGGCAACTATTGGCAGATGCGTGCCGGCCCTGCTCCCGCAAGGATCCCCGCAGATTGCCGGCCACAGTTTCCTTGCCCGGCTGGAACTCAAGGATACCAGAAAGATTCTCTCTCCGTTGAAGATGTACTTCAATATTGCCGAAGGCACCAAAGCGGAGGCTGAACTTGACGAAAATGGGGATTTCAGGCTCACTTTCGATTCAGCCCTTCTGGCTTTCAACGAAGTGGCTCTCAGCGCTCCTGCCCTGAGAATGGATTGCAGCGGGGATTCAGCCCTCATTGAGGCCGGAATGCGGGAGATGCTCGCAGGCGAATTTGCAATGAAAAACCTCAGGCTGAGTTCAACGGCCCAAAGCAATGAAGTGGAGCTCATGCTCTACGGGGCTACGGATCAGATGGAAAACACAAATGTGAACCTCAAGTTCAGCGCAAACATAGCAAGGGACAGGCGCAAGGGCAACAAACTGGTGGTTTTCGGAAGCATTCCGGACTCCTGGATAAGCTTGAACGGAAATATATGGAACATACTCCAACCCGAGCTGAGATTCTCCAGCGATTCCCTTTCCATCCACGGATTCTCCCTTGTGAACGGGAATCAGTCTATATCCGTGGACGGAGCCCTTTCGAACAGATTTGACAAAAGGCTGACGGTAAGGGCCAGGGACTTCGACCTTTCGTCCTTTGCCGGATTTATGAAGAAGAATTTCGGCATCAGGGGAACAATTGAGGCAGATCTTGTGATAGGCACCCACAAGGATGCAAACACCGACATCCAGGGCACGATATTCTGCCCGGAACTGATGGTGGGAAAGCACAGCGCCGGTTCGCTTGAGCTTAGGGCGGAGATGGATCCGGAGGACTTCGAGATGCTCAATTTCAGTCTACGGAATTCCACAGCGTCCTCACCGGACGCCATCAGAATCTCCGGAGGAAGTTTCAACCTTGCCTCCAATGTGGTCAGGGCCAAGGCCAGCTTCAACAATTTCGACTTATCCTTCGCCGAGGCTTTTGTTGAGGACTACTGCTCGGATTTGAGGGGCAAACTCAACGGCAGTATCAATATCAGCGGCAATGTCAGCAACGAACAGTTCATTCAGAAGGGCATACGCTGCGACGCGCTGATGCTCAAGGAGGGACACGCTCTGCTCAAACCGACCGGCGTTGCATACGACCTGGACGGCAAACTGAAATACCAGCAGGGAGAGCTTTCCCTGGAGAACATGACACTGCGCGACAGCAACTCGGGAATTGCCGTATTGAGCGGAAATCTGGACGAATTGTTGCTGAACCTCGAGAATTTCAAGGTGCTGGACAAGCGCAATGACGGCAGTCCTTTCTACGGACATCTTGCCGTCGGCGGCAATATGCGCCTGGCCGGACTGGCCGATGGAAACCTTAATTTAGGTGGCACCATAGCTACGGCCGGAGCGGGCGATGTTTCCATCATCACGGCTTTCAATGCCAATTCCGAGTCCGTACTCCTGAATTTCACCCAGCCGGTGGACTCGTCCATGACCAGCGAGACTCTGACCGTGCTGCCGAAAAAGAAGGAGTCTTCCTCCCTGAAGATGGACTGCCGCTTCGTGGTCAGCCCACAGGTGAAACTTACCGCTTTCCTGGACAAGGCCGCGTCAAATGTAATTTCGGCTTCGGGAGATGGAGACATCACCATAGGCTTTGACAGTTCCCAGGGAGACATAAGGCTGGGAGGAGACTATGTGATCAACGAAGGAAAATGCCATTTCGCTGCACTCAGTTCACTTATTACCAAGGATTTCAACATCGAAAACGGGTCCTCGGTGAAATTTGCCGGCAATCCTATGGATTCCGAGCTGGACATCAAGGCCAGCCAGATTCTGAAGAAGGTCTCCATCGGACCGCTGATTTCCGACACTACGGCCGTGCACACTGAGAAAAAGGTGATTTGCGGTCTTGGAATATCAAACAGAATAACCAACCCCGAGTTGAGCTTTTCAATCGATGTCGAGGACCTGGACCCTGCAACAAGATCCCTGGTTGAGAGCGAGTTGAACACCGAGGACAAAATCCAGAAGCAATTCCTTGCCCTCATCCTTACCGGCAACTTCCTGCCGAGCGAGAATCATGGCATTACGGACAACAATTCGGATTACGGTTCGAATATGATACTAAAGAATCTGACATCGATTATGTCCGGACAGGTCAACTCGGTGCTCCAGAAAATAGGAATTCCTGTGGATTTCGGTCTGTCCTATCAACAGAACGAAATAGGCAAGGATATTGTGGACGTGGCACTTTCGACCAACCTGTTCTCGGACAGGGTGCAGTTGGACGGGTCCATTGCCAACAGGCGCTACAGCACCACGAGCAGCGATGAGATGGTGGGAGACCTCGACATAGGCATCAAATTGGACAAGACAGGTTCGCTGAAGCTGAAACTGTTCTCCCATTCTTCCGATGACTACACCTCCTTCCTGGACAACTCACAGCGCAACGGTGTGGGTATCACCTACCAGAAGGAATTTGACAGTTTTATGGATTATCTCAGGGGGCTGTTCAAGAAGAAAGCCACGGATGCGGTGCCTCAGGAACGTCCGACCAAGACAATTACCATTACGCAATGAACAAAGGAAAACTATATCTTATTCCCTCCCCTCTCGGGGACAACGAACCCGCAGAAGTGATTCCGGGGCCTGTGCTGGAACTCCTGAAAAGCATTTCCACTTATGTGGTGGAGGAGGCCAGGACGGTGCGCAGGTACCTTTCACGTGCCGGGCTGAGGGGGCACATCGAGGAACTCAAAATGGTGGAGCTCAACGAGCATACCACCCCGGCAGAGGTAGAGGCTATGCTTGCTCTTTTCGATGAAGGCAAGGATGTGGGTCTTATCAGCGAGGCAGGCCTGCCCGCCGTTGCAGACCCCGGAGCCGCACTGGTGGCGCTGTGCCACCGGCACTCGATCGAAGTCATCCCTCTGGTTGGACCATCCTCGCTGATGCTTGCGCTTATGGGCAGCGGCCTCAACGGCCAGTCGTTTGCGTTCAGGGGATATCTTCCGGCCAAGACTGACGAGCGCAGAGCGGCAATAAAGGAAATTGACAGGATTTCAGCAAGCCTGCACCAGACTCAAATCTTCATAGAGACCCCGTACCGCAACGACGCCCTGCTTGCGGACCTGCTTTGTTATCTGAGTCCCCAGACCAGGCTGTGCATTGCGGCAGACCTGACCCTGGAAAGCCAGACAATAAGAACAATGAGCGTTAAAGAATGGAAGAACAGCGGCCTTTCCGTGGGCAAAAGGCCTTGTGTATTTCTGATTTTGAAATGATGGAGGGACTTCTGGAACTTAAGGGAATGCGATTCCACGCTTTCCACGGCTGCCTGCCTCAGGAGCGTGTGGATGGCGGAGAATACCTTGTGGATTTCAGCGTTAGGCTGGATGTGGAAGCGGCTTCCCGTAGCGATGAACTCGGGCATACCCTAGACTACAGCAGGGTCTATGCCCTGGTGCGGGAACAGATGGCCATTCCGTCCAATTTGATAGAAAATGTTGCGGGCAGGATTGTTGTTTCGATTAGAACCGCTTTCCCCGAACTTCCGCCATTTACCGTTAAACTGACCAAGCTTGCTCCTCCGCTCGGCGGAGAATGTGAGGGAGCTTCGATTACACTGATAGGATGAAAATAGCATTTCTGACATTGGGCTGCAAGCTTAATTATGCCGAGACTTCGACTTATCAGCGCGGCTTCGAGAATGCCGGACTGGAGGTCGTGCCCTGGCAGCAGGGGGCGGACATATATCTCATCAACACCTGTTCGGTTACGGCGACCTCGGATTCAAAGTCGAGGAACCTTATCCGCAAGGTGCACCGCATCAATCCGGAAGCCAGAATAGTGGTGACAGGTTGCTCTGCACAGCTCAGGCGTGCCGAAATCGAAGGCATAGAAGGTGTGTGGAGAGTATTCGGCTGCAACGAAAAAGCCAGCGTCGTCCCCGAAACCTTACGCTCCCTAAGCATCCCGGAAGCAGAAAGCGCACCGTGCGAAAACGCAATTTTCGGAGCATATGGCGCGGGTGAGAGGACAAGGGCTTTTCTGAAGGTGCAGGACGGATGCGACAACCACTGCCTGTACTGCACTGTGCCGCTGGCCCGGGGCGACAGCCGGAACATTCCAATCTGTGAATGCGTGCGTATGGCAAAGGAGATAGCCGGAACAGGCATAAAGGAAATAGTCATAACCGGTGTCAACACCGGCGACTTCGGCAAAACCACTGGTGAAAGCTTTCTGTCTCTGCTCAAAGCCCTGAACGAGGTGGAAGGCATAGAGCGCTACCGCATTTCCAGCATTGAGCCAAACCTGCTAAGCGACGAAATCATAGAATGGATGGCAGGAGGGACCAAAATCCAGCCGCATTTCCACATCCCTCTGCAGACCGGGTGCGACCAGCTGCTCAGCGCAATGGGCCGCCACTACGACACGGCCTTTTTTGAAGGGAAAATACGCAGCATACGCCACGCACTGGGAGATGGTGTCTTTATCGGAATAGACGTTATGGTGGGGCTTCCGGGAGAAAGCGACGAACTCTTTGAGCAAACCGTAGCCTTCCTCGAAAAACTGCGCCCTGCCTTCATTCACGTATTCCCTTACTCCAGAAGACCCGGAACGCCTGCAGCCACAATGGGCGGCCAGGTCAGCGAAGAGGTAAAGAAAGAAAGGGTAGCCATACTCGAGCGGCTGTGCGGGCGGCTTCACGACGAGTTCGTAGCGTCCCAGAAGGGCACTAAGGTGCAGGTACTTTTCGAATCCAAGGAAAAGAATGGCACAATGAGCGGATACTCTGGTAATTATATAAAGGTAACAAGACCATATGACCCTGCCCTCGTAGGACAGATCGCGGAAATAGAACTATAGGATGAAAACCAAACTGACATTCCTTGGAACCGGAACCTCCCAGGGAGTTCCAATCATAGGTTGCGACTGCCCGGTGTGCAGCTCCCACGACCCCAGGGACAAACGCCTGCGCTCCAGCGTCCTGGTTGAGCGGGGCGGAATAACCCTCTGCGTGGACTGTGGTCCGGATTTCAGGCAGCAGATGCTTCGAGCGGGGGTCAGGCACCTGGATGCCATACTTCTGACCCACAACCACAAGGATCACACGGGAGGCCTGGACGAGGTTCGTTCCTTCAATCTGATGGAACGCAAGCCTATGAACATATACTGCGAAGAGTATGTGGAGAATGCCTTGCGAAAGGAGTACAGCTACGCATTTGCGCAGCCGCGCTACCCCGGTTCTCCGGAGTGGAAAATGAATCGCATCGACGGCTCCCGCAACTTCTTCGTGCACTCCAATCAGAGCGAGCCCACCCTTGTGTGGGAATCCGGGAATGGCTACCACAGCGAGCCATCCGAAGAGGCGGAAACCATCCCGCCTCTCGAGGTCATTCCGCTGCAGGGCTGGCACCACAAGGAAAAACTGCTCTCCGTGCTCGGCTTCAGGTTCGGGGATGTGGCATATCTGACGGATATGAACAATATCGAAGAGGAGACTTTCGAGAAACTGCGCGGAGTAAAGGCCGTTACCATCAACTGCGTCAAGCGTACGGCCCACTTTTCGCATTTCTCCCTGCCCGAGGCCCTTGCCTTCTTTGAAAGGGTGGGCGCGGAGCAGTCATATATCACCCACATATCCCACTCACTCCCGGGATACAGGGATTTCGATGCAGAACTGCCCGAGGGCGTGCATCCCGCTTACGACGGATTAACTATTGAAATATGAAACACATAACAATCGCAACAGCAGCCACTTTACTTATGGTATCGTGCAACACAACAAACCCATTGCTCCAGGAGTCGACACTCCCGTACGGAGCTCCCCAATTTGACAAAATCCGCAACGAACACTATATGCCGGCCTTCAGGCAGGGCATAGAGGAAGCAAAGGCCGAGATTGACGCCATCGTTGCAAACACCGACGCTCCAAGCTTCGAGAACACCATTGAAGCAATGGAGAGAAGCGGAAAAACCCTCAACCGCGTGTCCAACATCTTCTTCAATGTGCTCGAAGCTGATTCCGACGAGCAGATGCAGCGGATTGCGGAGGAGGTGTCTCCCCTTCTGAACGAATATGAGATGTATGTTTCCCTCAACGAAGCACTCTTCGCAAAGGTCAAGGCGGTTTGGGAGCAAAGGGAATCCCTTGGACTGGAGAAAGACCAGCTCAGACTGCTCGAAAAGACCTACAAGGGCTTCACCAGGGGCGGAGCCAACCTTGAGGGTGAGGACAGGCAGCAGTATGCCGCCCTCAACGAGCAGCTCTCCCTTGCGACCCTGAAATTCGGCCGGAATGTGCTTGCAGCCACCAATGCCTTCAAGCTCAACATTACCGACGAAGCCAAGCTCGCAGGCCTTCCGCAGTATGTCATAGACTTGGGAAAACAAACGGCCGAGGAGGCCGGTCAGCAGGGTTGGACCTACGACCTTTCATATCCATCCTATGGACCGTTCATGCGTTTCTGCGATGACAGGGAACTGCGCAGGCAAATGTATGTGGCCTACAATTCAAGGGGCATAGGATCAGAGTCGGACAACACCGGCCTGGTGAAGGAAATCGTTTCCCTGCGCCTTCAGATAGCCCGGCTTCTCGGCTATGAGAGTTATGCTGACTACGCCCTGGAGACCAGAATGCTCAAGACTCCGGAGCAGGTGAACGGCTTCCTTGAGGAACTGCTCGAGGCTTCTCTTCCGAAAGCAAAGAAGGAGGTGAAAGCAATCAGCGACTACGCAGCGGCCCACGGCTTTGATGGAGAACTTCAGAGCTGGGATTTCAGCTACTGGAGCGAAAAGCTCAAGAACGAAAAATATGCCGTAAGCGATGCCGAGCTCAAGCCGTATTTCAGCCTTGACGACTGCATTGATGCCGTATTCGGACTCGCCACCAGGCTGTACGGACTCAGCTTCGAGCTGCGGGACGACATCCCTGCCTACCACGAGGACGTAAGGGTATATGATGTAAAGGACAGCAGCGGCCGCCATATGGCCCTGTTCTATGTGGATTTCTTCCCTCGCGCTTCCAAGCGCAACGGAGCGTGGATGACCGAGTTCAGGGGCCAGTCCATAGTGGATGGGGTTGAGTACCGTCCTTTCATCAGCCTGGTTACCAATTTCAGCAAGCCGACCGCCGGCGACCCTTCCCTGCTTACTCCGGACGAACTGGAGACCTTCCTGCACGAATTCGGGCACTCCCTGCACGGAATACTCGCAGAGGGCCGCTACGAGAGCCTGTGCGGCACCAATGTCTCAAGGGACTTCGTCGAGCTTCCTTCTCAGATTATGGAGAACTGGGCCTATGAGCCGGAGTTCCTGCAGAGCTTCGCAAAGCACTACAAAACGGGCGAAACCATTCCATCGGAGCTTATCGACAAGATTGCGGCATCCCGCAACTACAATGCGGCCTATCTGCAGGTGCGCCAGCTGAATTTCGGCATTCTGGATATGGCCTGGCACGGACAGACCACTATGACTGAGGAGCCGACCCTCACTTTCGAGAAGGAGGTACTCAGCCGTCTTGCAGTGCTGCCGCCGGTAGAGGGCACAGCCATATCCACTTCCATAACCCATCTGTTCAGCGGAGGCTATGCTGCCGGCTACTATTCATACAAGTGGTCCGAGGTGCTGGAGGCCGACGCGTTCTCCCTCTTCAAGGAGAAGGGCATATTCAGCCGCGAGGTCGCTGCCTCATTCCGTGAAAACATCCTGAGCAAGGGCGGAAGCGAAGATGAGGCCGAGATGTACCGCAAGTTCCGCGGACACGACCCTCAGGTGAGCGCTCTGCTGCGCAAGCTCGGCATCTAGCTGAGCATTTCTCTGGCTATGGATATTGCCTCCTCAGGCAATTCGTTCGAAGGATCTGCGCAGAATTCTGCCAGGTCCTTTTCTTTCCATCCCGGGTGACTGTCCATCCACTCGCGCAGTTGCACGCGTACTCGCTCGCGCTGCTGCCTTTGGGCAGCCGCTTTGCTACGGCACACATCGCAGGTTCCGCAAGGCTCGGCCTGCTGCTGGCCGAAATAGCGGAGCAGGAACACTGAGCGGCACTCGAGATTGTCGCTGACATATTGCTCCATGGCAGCTGTCCTGCCCGCGGAGGCACTGCGCAGCGCCGTATAACGCTCAGGCTCGAGATTCAGATTGCCCGGACGCAGACGGTTGTGGCGAAGTGCCAGCAGGGTGCTGTTGTCGCAAGGGATATATTTTATGACGTGCTCACGGGCCATGTTGTAGAGCAGCTGATGGAGGGCAGGCACATTGATGCCCAGAGCCGCAGCCATCCTGTCCTCCTCTATAGGCACGGGCCAGTTGAAGACGGTCGAGTAGCGGCGCATAAGGAAGTCCAGAGCCTTGATCATTCGCGCATCCGGAAGCTCGACTTCGTAGAGTTCCTGACGGCGGGGCACTATCATCACCCTGGTAGGGATGTCCACGTCTTCGGTATAAACGAGGTGGGATGTTCGGGCCAGATAGCGTATCGCATAATGGACGGCGGCGCGGTTCAGTGCGAAGCGCCCGCAGAAGTCCACAATGGAAAACTTGAGTTCGCGGCCCTCACCGGTTTCGTACGGGATGCCGTAGAAGATATGTATCTTCTGATATATGTCCTCTATGAATTCGAGAGAAGGAAAGGAAAGATCCTCGAGTTGATGCAGCCGGGCAATGTCGCGTCTGTTCCAAAGCAGCACGGCATAGGAGCGCTTCCCGTCCCTTCCAGCGCGTCCGGCTTCCTGGAAATAGGCCTCCGGCGAATCGGGAAGGTCGTGGTGAATGACAAAACGCACGTCCGGCTTGTCTATGCCCATGCCGAAGGCGTTGGTGCATACCATAACCCTGGTTGCGCCCTTCTTCCATGCCTCCTGCTTGCAGGAGCGGGTGAAAGAAGGAAGGCCGGCGTGATAGAAGTCCGAGCTCACCCCGTTTGCCGACAGCAGCGCAGCCATCTCCTCGCAGCGCTTGCGGTTGCGCAGGTATATGATGCCGCTGCCCTGCACGGAATTGCAGATGGAGAGCATCTGGCCGGTTTTGTCTGCGCATTCGCGCACCACATAGCTGAGGTTCGGGCGTTCGAAGCCGGATTTCAGCATATAGCGCTCCCTGAATGCGAGCTTGTCCATGATGTCTTCGCACACTGCAGGAGTAGCCGTGGCGGTAAGGGCTATTACAGGCGCATCCAAGAGCTTGCGCAGCTGCCCTATCTGCAGATAATCGGGACGGAAGTCATAGCCCCACTGGGAGATGCAGTGCGCCTCGTCCACCACCAGCAGGGAAATCGGCAGCAGGTCGAGATAGGAGCGGAACAACTGGGTGCCGAGACGCTCCGGAGCGACATAGAGGAACTTGCAGTCTCCGTAGGCCGCATTGTTGAGAGCCGTATCCACTTCCCTCCTGGTCATACCGGAATGAATGGAAATGGCTCGTATGCCCCTGTCTTCCAGATTTTGGACCTGGTCCTTCATAAGGGCAACCAGAGGAGTTACCACAAGGGCAAGGCCCTCCATCATCATCGCCGGAACCTGGAAGCAAATGGACTTTCCTCCTCCGGTAGGGAGCAGAGCGAGGACGTCACGGCCCTGGAGAGCGGCTGTGATTATCTGTTCCTGCATGGGGCGAAAATTATCGTAGCCCCAATATTTCTTAAGTACGCTTAACGGCATAGATTTTGCCCAAAAATACAGAAATTTTTTGGGGTTTTTCTCGCATAATTTCACTATCTTTGCGATGCCTTGAAAAAGGATATATTTTTAAACACAATTCATAGAGAATATGGCTAACATCAATCTCGAGCAGTACGGTATCATCGGTTCAACCGTAATTGCCCACAACCCTTCTTACGAAGAGCTTTATCAGGCAGAAATCAACCCGGCCCTCACAGGTTATGAGAAAGGTCAGGTTACTGAACTGGGAGCAGTAAACGTTATGACCGGAATCTTCACCGGCCGTTCACCTAAAGACAAGTACATCGTTGACGACGCACAGTCTCACGACAAAGTATGGTGGACTTCTGATGCTTACAAGAATGACAACCACCCTATGTCAGAGTCTGTTTGGGCTTCTGTAAAGGAAATTGCCCAGAAAGAGCTTTCAGGCAAGAATCTTTATGTTGTTGACGCATTCTGCGGTGCCAACAAGGCAACCCGTCTTGCAGTACGTTTCATCGTTGAGGTGGCTTGGCAGGCTCACTTCGTTGAGAACATGTTCATCCTTCCTACTGAGGAGGAGCTCGCCAACTTCAAGCCTAACTTCGTTATTTACAATGCTTCAAAGGCAAAGGTGGAGAACTACAAGGAACTCGGACTGAATTCCGAGACCTGCGTTGCCTTCAACACAACTTCCCGCGAGCAGGTTATCATCAACACATGGTACGGCGGTGAGATGAAGAAGGGTATGTTCTCAATGCAGAACTACTTCCTCCCTCTCCAGGGCATCGCTTCAATGCACTGCTCTGCAAACTGCGATATGAACGGTGAGAACACCGCTATCTTCTTCGGACTTTCCGGAACTGGCAAGACCACCCTTTCCACCGACCCTAAGCGCCGCCTTATCGGTGACGACGAGCACGGCTGGGACGACGAGGGAGTGTTCAACCTCGAAGGCGGATGCTACGCCAAGGTTATCGGTCTGAGCAAGGAGCACGAGCCTGACATCTACGGTGCCATCAAGCGCAACGCCCTCCTCGAGAACGTCACCGTTGACGAGAACGGAAAGATTGACTTCAACGACAAGAGCGTTACCGAGAACACCCGCGTTTCCTACCCTATCGACCATATCAAGAACATCCAGCCGGGCAGCTCCGCACCAGCCGCAAAGAATGTGATTTTCCTTTCTGCTGATGCATTCGGTGTGCTTCCTCCGGTTTCCATCCTTACCCCAGAGCAGACTCAGTACTATTTCCTCTCAGGATTTACTGCAAAGCTTGCAGGTACCGAGCGCGGTATCACCGAGCCTACTCCTACCTTCTCCGCATGCTTCGGACAGGCCTTCCTCGAGCTGCACCCTACAAAGTACGCTGAGGAGCTCGTGAAGAAGATGCAGAAGAGCGGTGCAAAGGCTTATCTGGTGAACACAGGCTGGAACGGAACAGGAAAGCGTATCTCTATTCCTGACACCCGCGGAATTATCGACGCCATCCTTGACGGTTCAATCCTCAAGGCTGAGACCAAGAAGATTCCTATATTCGACTTCGAGGTTCCTACCTCACTTCCGAACGTAAACCCTGCCATCCTCGATCCACGCGACACCTACGCAGATCCTAAGGAGTGGGAAGTTAAGGCAAAGGATCTGGCAGCACGCTTCCAGAAGAATTTCACCAAGTACACCACCAATGAGGCCGGCAAGGCACTTGTTGCCGCAGGCCCTAAGGCTGAGTAATACTTGCCCTTACATAAGAAAGCCGCCCCTCATCGGGCGGTTTTTTTGTTTTGCGGCTGAAGTATAATTGTTAAATTTGCAACAGCAATTATTATAAGTATGATTGAAGATTTCAGGCTAAAGGTATTTGAGACAGTCGCCCAGCTCGGAAGTTTTACTGCGGCGGCAAGGAAGTTGGGTGTCAGCCAACCGGCAGTCAGTCAGCACATCAACGAATTGGAAAAGCATATGGGCACCAAACTTGTGTCCCGCAGCCGTGCGGAAGTCAGTCTTACCCCGGAGGGTCACAGATTCCGCAGCTATGCGCATCAGATCCTTCACTGGTACGAGGCGGCAAATGCCGCTTTCGGCCTGATCCCGTCTTCGGACGACTCTCATACTCCTCTGACACTCAAACTGGGTGGGGACAAGCAAGCCCTTGTCTGGTCACACGAGGGGGACATTCACATCACCCTCGAATAGCAGGGCGACCCCGGAATGAGAAACCGACCCCTTTGCAGGAGTCGGTATGCTTTTTGTCTTTATCTTGAAGATTAGGCGTCCGGAGTGATTGCACCCATAGGGCAAGCATCAGCGCAGGTTCCGCAGTCGATGCAAACCTCAGGATCAATTGTATAAACGTCACCTTCCTTAATAGCGCCTGAAGGGCACTCACCCTGGCATGTTCCACATGCTA